>NZ_JBNDHZ010000045.1:0-34203 GCF_056755355.1 Luteibacter sp. HAY1-4A | reverse complement strand
GATCTTGAACAGCGTGCGGTTGTCGACCTTGCGCCCCGATCCGGCCGCCAGCGTGCCGGCGGTTCGCGTGTAGACGACTTTTCCGTCCGCGATGACGCCCACCGCGATGCCCGGGATGTCATAGCGGGCGATGGCTTCGTCCACCAACATGTCCAGCGACGCCGTCGCCGCGGCCTCGTCGGCGGCCCAGACGCGCAGCAAATTGCCGCTCCATATTTTCGCGATGTCGTCGTCGGAGAAACCGCGGCGCTTCAGGCCTGCGGTGACGTTGCGCGTCTCGGACGCATCCATCCAGCCGGTGATTTCGCCGCCGCCGTCGAAGTCGGAGGCGATACCGACGTGATCGATGCCGGCCACCTTCACCATGTGCTGGATGTGATCGAGGAAGTCGTCCAGCGTGGCCAGCGGATGCTCGCGCTGGATGGCCTTCATGCCCTCGATGTACGCCGGAAGGTAATCGTGCTTCTCGCTATCGTAGGACTTGTCACCCGCTTCATGCGCAACCCGGGATTGCAACGCCTTCTCGGCGGCTTCGCGGGCGGGGTCCTTCTTCAGGAACTCCTTGTACGCCACCGCCTGGATCACGCCGCCCTTTGCCGCGATGGCTTGCAAGAGGTCATCGGGGAGGTTGCGCGGGTGGTCGGTGATGGCGCGCGCCGAGGAATGGGACGCGATGATCGGGGCGGTGGACAGCGCCAGCACGTCGCGTACGCAGGCGTCCGACGCGTGCGACACGTCCACCATCATGCCCAGTGCATTGGCGCGACGGACCACCTGCCGGCCGAAATCGCTGAGGCCGAGGTTGCTGTCGGGCTTGTCGCCGAGATCCTTGTTCGGCAGTGAACTGCCGCAGAGGTCGTTGTTGCCGACGTGCGCCAGGCCCACATAGCGCGCTCCCCGCGCATAGGCCGCGTCGAGGCGCTTCAGGTCATGCCCGAGCGAATAGCTGTTCTCGATGCCGATCATCGCCGACAGGCGGCCTGCCGCCTTGTTGGCACGCACGTCGTCGGGCGTACGCGCCAGCCGGATCTGGTCGGGGTAGCGCTTCAGCATCAGGTCGATAGCGTCGTACTTGCGCGCCGCCTGCGCCACGGCCTTGGCGTACCCTGCCCGGGTGAGCGGGCCCTGTTCCACGTAGATGACGAAGAACGCCGCATCGAGCCCGCCGCGGCGCATCTTCGGCAGATCCACCTTGAGCGGGCCATCCTTGCCCGCGTCGAACTTCGGGTCCTGCATGTACGACAGGGGGATGTCGACGTGCGTGTCGAGGGTGAGCGGGTGGTCCTGTGCGTGCGCCGTTGCACAAAACAGCAGTGCCAACCCCAGCGCTCGTTTCATCCCATCCTCCTGGTCATTGTGTAGGAGCCGCCATGGCGGCGAGGGAAACGCACCTCACCGCATCACCGCTCCGTTGGCTTCTCGCCGCCATGGCGGCTCCTACAACGAGCTTCAGAAATCGATCGAGACGGTCAGCTGTCCGAAGCGCGGCGGCTGGAAGCGGATCGGTTGCAGGTACGTATTGCTGAAGCTGCCGATCGAGGTCTGCAGGTCCTGATCGACGCCCGTGGTGCGCTGCTGGTTCAGCAGGTTGTACACGGCGAACTTCACGCGGAGGTTGTTCTTCTCGTCCAGCGGCAGCAGGTAGGTGATGCTGGCGTTTAGGTTGAAGGTCCACGGCGTGCGCTTCGCGCCGCGCGACGACTCGACGTACACGCGATTCTCCGACACCGGATCGGAACAGTTCTCCACGCAGATGAAGTAGCTGTGATACGACGTCTTGTCGAACGGATTGCCCACGCCATAGGCGGTGATCGGGCTTCCGGAAAGCGCCGTCACGTCGGCACCCACCTGCCACTGGCTGTTGATCGCATAGGTACCGCGCAGCTTGAACTGGTGGCGGTGATCGTTCGGCAGGTAACCGCCGGACAGGTTCACCCACGGATCGTCGAAGTTCTCGGTGCGGCCGGTATCGTCGAAGTTCGTGTCGGAGTTCACCGGACCCTCGGCGTTGCCGCGGCTCCAGGAGAGCACGTACGACGCATTGAACATCCACTTCTCATCCCACGCGCGGTCTACCTGGAACTCCAGGGAACCGAACGTGCGGCGCGGCTTTTTCCAGCCGCGCTGGCCGAGGTAGTTGCCCGAGGCGTCGTAAAGCGCCCACCCCTGCTTCGCGGTGTCGATGGTGATGTAGCCATCAGGGGTACCGTCGCAGTTGGTGTCGCCATACACGGTAACGTTACGGCCCGGGTTGCCCATGACGTAACCGATGTAGCCGTCACCGCCGCATTGCGGCGTGGCACTGATCTCCATGTCGTCGATGGCGTCGTGCAGCTTGCGGTAGGTGCCGCTCACGCCCCACGACCACTTGTCCGTGATCATCTGCTGGAAGCCCAGGATGGCCTCATCCTGGTAGACGGGATCCATGTTCTTGTCCACTTCCGCGCGCAGGTCGCCGACGGTGCCGTTGCCCTGCGAGGTGTCCACCGCGCCGATCTGCTGGCCGAGGATGGGCACCGCGTACTGCGAGCCGTTGCGCTCCAGGAACTGGTAGCCCTCGAAGGTATAGAACGTGCGCTCGTCCAGCAGGCCGCCAGCCTGCTTGATGTTGATCACGTTGGCCACGGGCAGGTAGTAGCGGCCCAGGTTGCCGAAGATCTTCGTCCTGCCGTCGCCGTTCAGGTCCCAGGAAAAGCCCAGGCGCGGCGCGATCATGTTGTCGACCTTGATGTAGCTCTTGCCTTCGGCCGTCTTGTTGTCGAAGGAGTCGCTGCGCAGGCCCACGTTAAGCAGGAAGTCCGGCGTGATATTCCAGTTGTCCTCGACGTAGTACGCATTGTTCGAGGTCTCGAACGTACCGCCGATGTTGTAGCGGCGCTGACGCACGTACATGTCGTAGCCGGGCGGCATGACGCCATCGTTCTCGATGGTCGAACCCGGATCGGCATGCACGATGCTGTAGTAGTACGCGCCTGGGCCGGGATAATGGCGGTCGTATTGCGAGGTATCCACTTCGTGGTCGTAGCCGAAGCGCACGAGGTGGTCGCCAAGCGTCCACTCGAAGTCGGCGCGGCCCTGCTTGCGCGTGTCGTTGCGTTTTTCCACCATGGTGCTCGAGCTGCAGCCCAGCGGCACGTCCGGCGCGTCGGAGTTGTCGTCGATGCGTACCGGATTGCATTCGGCGTCGGCAAGGCCGCGCGTATAGGCTTCGCGCTCGTTGCGGCCATACATCAGCTTCATCGACAGGTTGTCGACGAGATAGCTGGTGAAGGTACCGTTCCAGTTCCTGCCGCCCGTATCGCTGGTGATGACGTCGTTCTTCGGCCCCTTGGTGTGCGTGGCGAAGTCGTAGGGATAGACAGAGCCTTCGTTCTTGTCCTTGTCCGAAAAGGCCATGAACTCGAGCAGGTTCTTGTCGTTGATGTGCCAGTCGATCTTCGCGCCCCAGAAACCGGAGTCGGTGTCGTTCTGGGTGAGGATCGTGCCCTGGTTGTCGGTGTTCTGCGGCGTGTACCCGCGCGCCTCGTACATCGCGAAGAAGAACAGCTTGTCCTTCACGATCGGACCCGACGCATACACATTCATCTTCGTGCGCGAGTAGTGGTCCTCGGACGAGGTGATATAGCGCTCGCCGTCCCAGTAGCGGTTCTTCGTGGTGGCTTGCCAGTCGCTCGGCTCGAAGGTCATCTCCGCGCCGGCCTTGAATTCGTTGGTGCCCGAGCGGGTGACGGCATTCACCACGCCGCCGGTGGTGCGGCCGAACTCCACCGAGTACCCGCCGGTCTTTACCTGGAACTCCTGGTAGAAGGCGAACGGCGCTTCGGAGAAGCCATTGCGGTTGTAGAAGTCGGTGACGTTGAGGCCGTTCACGTAGAACGAGTTTTCGGCCACGGAGGAACCGCCGAAGGAGATGCCGCCGAAACCGGCATTGCCCTTGTTCACGCCCGGCGCCAGCAAGGCCACGGCCTGCACGTTCTGGTCCACCGGCAGGCGGCGGATTTCCTCGCGGCTGACGTTCGTGGCGATTTCCGTGGAACTGACGTCCACCGCGTTGATCACCACCGGCGCGCTCACCTGCACACCCTCGAGCTGGGTCGTGCCGGTATTGCCACGCTCCACGAGGTTCACCGTGGTCGCATTGCCGAGGCTCACATTCACCTCGGTGGTGGTGCTCACCGGCTTGCCGTCCACGCTGCTGTCGAGCTGGTAATGACCGACCGGCAGGAACGGGAAGCGGAAATTGCCGTCCGCGTCGGCGGTTACCGTTCGGGTCAGGCCGGTGCCGGGATCGCGCACCGTGACGGTGGCCCCGGCCTTGGTCCGGCCGACGATCGAGCCGTCGGTATTCGCGCCGAAGGCGGCGCCGGAAACGGCGAGGCCGAGGCCGATCGCCATGCACAAGGCGCCGTGGCGCAATGCACGCCGGTTCGTCTTGATATCCCCCATCTCCCCACTCCCATAAGATGATGTTTCGGGTTGTCGTGCGGTGCCGTCAGTGCGTCGTGTCGCCGCCCCCGTCCGGCTTGTCGACACGATGCCAACGGAAGTCGTAATCCCACTGGTCGAAATACAGGTTGCCGCCCTTCCATTCGACTTCGCCGCGCTGCGAATCGACCGTTTCCGAGCGGAAGAAGGTCTTCGCCGGCACGAACGGCCGCGAGAAATCGTCGTTGAAGGCAATGCGATAGGCATCCAGGCCGCCGAGGTAGAACCACTCGAGCTTGTCGTCGCCCGGCTTTGCGTTCGCCCCGGCCGCCAGGCGGCCGAAGGTCACGTCCATCGGAACCCACCCATAGGGCGCAAGGTAGACCTGCCCCCAATCGTGGATGTTGTTGTACTTGCCGTCGGAGAAGATCCAGCCCGACTGCCAGCGCGCCGGGATGCCATTGAGGCGCAGCAGCGTGATCAGCAAGAGGGTCTGTTCGCCGCAGTCGCCGTGCCCGGCGTGCAGCGTGTAGTCGCCGATGTTGGAAATGGTCGAGTATTCGCGCGCACCCGCCCACGGAATGGTATCCACGGCGGCGAACAGTTTCTGGGCGATGCGGTAAGGGTTCGTTTCGTTCCCCACCGCCTGCTTCGAATAGGCGCGCATGGCATCGGTGAACACGATGTGCGGTGCCCGCTCCGCCACGAAGGGCGCCAGTTCGGGCGTGATCGGCGCACGCACGACCTTGTCCGGATCGATGTCGACGTAGCGGGCGTACAGAGTCAGCTCATAGGTGATGGAGAACTCGGTCGGCTTGCCCGCCACGGCCTTCTTTTCGAAGTATGCGGTGCGCTGCATGGTCGACTCCGGCGCCACCTTCGCGCCGGAAGGGTCGCTGGACACGAGACGGATATCTTCCTGTTGCCCCTTGATCGCCCGCGGATAGGGGATCCAGGCACGAACGGTCTCGCCGGCGGGCACGGCATCCGCCTTTACGGTGAGGATCTGCGTCACGCTCTCGCGCCGCGGCAGCACGCTGCTGGTGTGCTGCGCCAGCGCGGCTTCGCGAACCGCACGGTGATGGTCGTTGAGGACTTCGTTCGGGCCGTCGTCGAACGGCGTCTGCTCCCTGCGTCGCGCACGGGCCTCGGCGCTGATGCGGAAGAGATTGCCCGGGGAACGCTTGAAGTACAGGGTACGGCCGTCGATCACCTGCTTTTCGAGCAGCCCCGCGTCGTCCCACTTGGCGAACTCCGCGTCGGTGAGGTCGGGGATCTGTTTGCGCAGGCGAGTTTTCACCGCGTCGGCATCGAGGGTGAAGTCGATGAGGATGCGGCGCATGCGTTCGCGCTGGAATGCGAGGGCGTTGCGTTGGGTGGGCGTCAGGCCGGGCTGGGCCAGCGCCTTGGCGATGGCGGCCTCGGCATCCTTGAAGTGGCCGGCATCGATCTGTTTCGACGGAGCGTCGGCGATGGAGTCGGTTTCGACCAAGCCACCGCTCGCCTGCGCATTCGCGGGCGAAGCCATCGATAGCGTCGCCAACAGGCACGCCGCCAGCGCGGGTCGAATCGCGTTTCGTAGAGCCGCTTTCACCGTTCGGTATCCCCGATGCAACCGTGGTGGGTGGACGTGCTGTGATGGCTGTGTAACATGCTTGCAAAGCGCGGTCAATAATTTATGCTTCGGGCTACTTCGTTAGGAATAGATATTCCTGACGACCGTCGCGACACCACCCGGGGAGAGGGACGCGTGATCCAGTCGGTTTGGCCCTATCTGGCCGTGATGCTGCTTGCGGCGGGGTTCTGGCCGGCCATCGAACGTCGCTTCGGTTGGAAGGTGTTCGAGATCCTTCCTCCCATCGTCCTTACCTATCTGATGGTCACCGCGCTGTCGGTGGCCGGGTTCTGGACGGCTACGCCGGAGATCCACGAGGCGCAGCAGACGCTGGTGGCGCGGATGGTGCCCGCCCTGCTCTTCCTCCTGATGATCAACTGCGACCTGCGCGCCATCCTGGCCCTGGGACCGCGTGTGCTCGGCGTCTTCGTCTGCACGTCCATCAGCCTGTTCACCGCCTTCGTCGTCACCTTCCTCCTGTATCGCCACTGGATGCCCGGCAACGGATGGATGCCACTGGCATCGCTGTCGGGCAGCTGGATGGGCGGCACGGCGAACATGATCGCGGTGAAGCAGGCCATCGGCATGTCAGACACGTCGCTGGCGACGACCCTGCTCACCGACGCGCTCTGTTATTCCATGTGGGTGGTGGTGCTGTTCGCGGTGGCGCGGCTCGCGCCCGCCTTCAACCGCTGGACTCGCGCCACGTCGAGCGCCGACATGAGCGTGGCCGAAACCGTTGCCCGCGTGCCCGCCACCGGTGACAGCGTGCTGCTCTGGCTCGGCCTGGCGGTGTTGGTATCCACGCTCTCGGCGCTGCTCGGCGCGCGGATGCCGGTGGGCAGCATGGTGTCGCCCACGACGTGGACGATCCTGATCGCCACGGTGGCCGGGCTCGTCGCGGCGCATACGCGACTGGCGCGGCTACCGGGCGCGCAGTCCGTGTCGAGCGCCCTGCTGATCTGCGTGGTGGCGGTGCTGGCGTCGCAGAGCAGCTTCGCGGGCATCGCGGCCGCGCCGCTCTACCTGCTTGCCGGCGTCACCGTCATCGCCGTGCACGCCGTACTGTTGTGTATCGCCGCGCGTATCTTTCACTTCGACCTGTACCTTTGTGGAATTTCCTCACTCGCGCACATCGGTGGCGTCGCCGCCACGCCGGTACTGGCCGCCACGTATTCGCGGTCGCTGGTGCCGGTCGGCATCCTGCTTGCCCTGCTCGGTTATATCCTCGGGACCGGATTCGGTCTCGTCGTCGCCGCGGTGCTTTCGGCGCTGGCCTCCTGACAAGGTACCCCGCTATGAAGATGCTTCGCCCCACCCTCCTCGCGACGCTGCTCGCGCTGTCGTTCGGCAGCATGCCGGTCGCGGCGGCGGACATGCCCGTACCGCCCTCGGGTGTCATGGGCATCGCCGATGCCCAACTCACGCCCGACTACTGGGTGGCTCGCCTCGACGACGCCGACAAGCCGGTGCTCGATCGCGCCGCCATCGCGGCATTGAACGACCGCGTCGCCCGGCTCGACCCGTCGATGCACGACATCCGCCACCTTCCGGCCTCGCTGCCGCGCGACCAGGTGAAGGGCTGGATCGAGAAACTCACCAGCAAGCCGGGCAAACCGTTGTTCGACGTCGAAGGTAAACCGGTCACGGGGGCGACGATCGACGGTGTCATGGCGAACGCCGCACTCGACGCCATCCCCGCGCAGGTCGCCCCGCGCTACGGCATGGCGGTCCGCCGCAGCGCACTGCGCGGCTATCCCACCGACCTTCGTGTATTCAGCCACGCAGACGACACGGACATCGACCGCTTCCAGGAAAGCACCCTGTTCCCTGGCGACCCGCTAGTGACCGTGCACACGAGCAAGGACGGCAAATGGCTGTTCGTGGTGAGCCCACGCTATGCCGCGTGGCTGCACGCCGACGACGTGGCCTATGGCGACGCCGCGACCGTGTTCGCGCACGCCGACGCCACGCCTTACCGGGTAATCACCGGCGCCAAGCCGCTCACGGTATTCACGCCCGAGGCACCGGCCGTCTCCGAGTTGCAGCTGGACATGGGCACCCGTGTGCCCCTGGATACCACGTTGCCGCCGGACCAGCCGGTGAACGGACAGAGCCCCTATGCATCGTGGGTGCTTAGCCTGCCCGTGCGCGACGCGAACGGCAGCCTGTCGTTCCACCCGGCACTGCTGCAGAGAAACCAGGATTCGTCGCCGGACTACCTGCCGCTGACGCGTGCCAACATCGTGCGCCAGGCCTTCAAGTTCCTCGGCGAGCGCTACGGCTGGGGGCACGCGTACAACGGCCGCGATTGCAGCGGTTTCGTATCGGACGTGTACCGGAGCATGGGCGTGCAGATGCCGCGCAACACCCGCGACCAGAGCATCAGCCCCGGGCTCACGCACACGCTCTACACCGACAAGAATGGCCACGACGAGCGGCTGAAGGCAGCGATGGCGCTGGAAGTCGGCGACCTCGTCTACATCCCCGGCCACGTGATGATGGTTATCGGCAAGATCGACGGCCAGCCCTATGTCATTCATGACGTAGGCGGCATGAGCTACCGGCAGGCCGACGGCAGCCTTCGCCACGTGAAGCTCAACGAAGTGTCGGTCACGCCCCTCCTGCCGATGATGTCCAGCCATGACAAGACCTTCGTCGACATCATGACCAGCATCGTCCGCATCCGCTGATCACCTTGCCCAACGAGGCTCCATGAAAATCACCGATATCCGCTTCGGCATGCTGCGTGTGCCGCTGAAGACCCCGTTCAAGACGGCGCTGCGCACCGTGGACAAGGTCGAAGACATCGTGGTGATGGTGCACACCGACGACGGACGCGTGGGCTACGGCGAGGCCCCGGCCACCGCGGTCATCACCGGCGACACCCACGGCTCCATCGTGGACGCCATCCGCCATTACATCGCGCCGCGGCTCATCGGCCAGGACGTCGCCGACCTCAACCGCATCACCAAGCTGGTGCAGGGTGCGATGGAGAAGAACACCAGCGCCAAGGCGGCGGTGGAAATCGCCGTCTACGATCTCTGGGGCCAGCTCTACAACGCGCCCCTATACAAGCTGCTTGGTGGCGGCGACCCGGTGATCACCACCGACATCACCATCAGCGTGGATTACATCGACAAGATGGTGGCGGACTCGGTAGCGGCCGTGGAGCGCGGCTTCGAGTCGCTCAAGATCAAGGTGGGCAAGGACATCGGTGTGGACATCGAGCGCGTGCGCGCCATCTATGCCGCCGTGGAAGACCGGGCCCTGCTCCGCCTCGACGCCAACCAGGGCTGGACGGCGAAGGAAGCCGTGTATGCGCTGCATGCGCTGGAAGACGCGGGCGTGCGGCTGGAACTGGTGGAGCAGCCGGTGAAGGCACGCGACCTCGAAGGCATGCGCTACGTCACCGAACGGGTGCACACGCCGATCATGGCCGACGAAAGCGTGTTCGGCCCGGCCGAGGTGATGGACCTCATCCGCATGCGCGCCGCCGACATCATCAACATCAAGCTCATGAAGACCGGCGGCATCTCCAACGCCATCCGCATCGCGGATATAGCCGGGCTATACGGTATCGAATGCATGATCGGTTGCATGCTCGAATCCAGCATCAGCGTGGCGGCGGCAGTGCACGTGGCGGTGGCGAAGTCCGACGTCATCACGAAGGTCGACCTGGACGGTCCCTCCCTCAGCGCCTACGACCCGGTGGATGGCGGGGTGAACTTCAACGAATCCGAGATATCCATCAGCGAGGCCCCTGGCCTCGGCATCCGCGAAATCCGCGGGCTCGAACCCCTCTGAAGGACACGACATGTCGCCGCTGGTGAAGATCCGTTCCGAGCGCGACCGCATGTCGGCGGTGGAGCGGCGCATTGCCGATTTCATCCTCGAGAATGCCCAGTTGCTGCGCGACTATTCCTCGCAGCAACTGGCCAGCGCGCTGGGCATCAGCCAGTCCAGCGTCGTGAAGTTCACGCAGAAACTCGGCTTCCGTGGCTATCCGGACCTGAAGTATTCCGTGGGCGAAACCATCGGCCGCACCGGGGACGAGGACGGCGATACCGCGCCGCGGGCGGAGCGTCAGGACGACGATTCGCTGGGTGCCACATTGTGGCAGCGCAAGTCGCGTGCGGAAGAAGCCACGCGCCTCATCAACGATCCCGCCACCCTGCGCGAGCTGGTGAACGCGCTGGACGCGGCTGGCAAGGTCTTCCTCATCGGCGTGGGTGAAGACGAATTGCACGCCCGGGGGTTCGCCGCGCGCCTTTCGCTTCTTGGCATCGTCGCCGTCCGTCACGTGGATGTAGGCCGCATGGCCGCGCAGGTGGCCATGTCCGCGCCCGGCGACCTCCTCATCGTGTTCTCCGAGCACGGCAAGCATCCGGCCCTCGTGAAGGTGGCGCGCTATTTCCGCGAGCATCGCGGCCGGGTGGCGACCGTTACGCGGCACACCTCCAATCCGCTGCGCGCGCTCTCCGACATCGCACTGGCGGTGGCCGCGCACGACGACGCATCCTACGTACAGTCGCTGATCTACCAGTCCACCGTGCAACAGCTGCTCGACACCGTGTTCGTGCACCTGTGCGAGGGCGACGAAGCCCGCCATGCCCGCCTGGTGGAAAACCTCGACCGCATCCACCAGATGCTCGAACCCTGACAGGAACGCGCCATGCCGTCGCCCAGCCTCCTTCCCCGCCTCGCCGGACTCCTTGCCTTCGCCGCCACCATGCCGTCGGCCGCGTTCGAGACGCCCGCCGCATGGTCCGTGTCGCGGCAGATGATCGTGGTGACGACCGACGGCTGGGACACCGACCACGGCACCTTGCGCACATACGTTCGTGAAGGCACGCACTGGAAACAGGAGGGCGCCGCCACCGACGTGACGATCGGCAAGCGCGGAAGCGCATGGGGTATCGGGCTCAACCCTCCGGAACACGACGGACCGCTGAAGAAGGAAGGCGACGGCCGCAGTCCCGCGGGCGTGTTCCGCGTGGGCCCCGCGTTCGGCTATGCGGAGACCAATCCTACCGCCATGCCCTATCGCGGCCTGAAGGAATCGGACTACTGCGTGGACGTGGACAGCTCGCCGTACTACAACCGCATCGTCGACGCCGACCAGGTGGGCGAGAGCGCCATTGCCGGTGCCACGGAACCGATGCGCCGCGACCTGCACTTCGACGGCGACCGGGCCTACCGCATCGGCTTCGTGATCGAACACAATTCTGAAGGCCGCAAGGGCGCGGGCAGTTGCATCTTCGCCCACCTGTGGAAGTCGCCCACGTCACCCACCGTGGGCTGTACCGCCATGACCGACAGCACCATGGAGCGTCTGCTCGGCTGGCTCGATCCCAGCAAGAAGCCTGTCTTCGTGCTGCTTCCCAAGACCGAATACGCGCGCCTGCGCGAAGCCTGGAACCTGCCGGCCCCATGACCGCCACCCAACGCATCCTGCTCGGCCTGGCGCTGGGCGCAGCCGCCGGCATCGCCCTCGCCCACTGGACACCGGAAGCCGCCATTCGCGTGGCCGACGCGGTGCAACCGCTCGGCAAGCTCTGGCTCAGCGCGCTACAGATGACCGTGGTGCCGCTGGTGCTTTCGCTCGTCGTGGTCGGCGCGAACACCGCGACCGATGCCGCGGCGTCCGGACGCATCGCTCGGCGTGCCATCGTGGTGTTCCTCGTGCTGCTCGCGCTCGGCGCCGCCGTCGCGGCCGTGACCGCGCCCGAACTGTTCCTGCTGTTCCCACGCAGCGAATCCCTGCGTGCCGCCCTCGGCGCGGCCACCGGACAGCTGGCCACCACCGCGCCTATCGGCTGGTCGGACTGGCTCGCCGGCATCGTTCCCACCAACGCGATCATGGCCGCGGCGCAAAGCGCCATGCTGCCGCTGGTGGTTTTCGCGATGTTCCTCGGCTTTGCGCTCACCCGCATCGCCCCGGAGCGGCGCGCGCTTGCCGTGGAGTTCTTCCGCGCCATCGCCGACGCGATGATCGTCGTCGTACGCTGGGTGCTGCTGGTCGCGCCGTTCGGGGTGTTCGCCCTGATCCTTTCCGTATGCGCCCGCGCCGGGCTGCACATGCTCGGTGCGCTAGGTGTCTACGTGCTGGTGGAGTGCATCGTGTACATCATCGTCACCGCGCTGATGCTCGTGGTGGCGCGGATCTGGGGACGTGAACCCTTCGTACGCTTCGCCTCGGCGATAGCGCCGGCGCAGGTCGTGGCGGCCAGCACGCAGTCCTCGCTCGCGTCGCTGCCGGCGATGATCGAGAGCGCCGACCGGCGGCTCGGCTATCCCACCGCCGTCACGTCGCTGGTACTGCCGATGGCCGTGTCCCTGTTCCGCCTCACCAGCCCGGTGCAGTACATCGTCTCGTCCTGCTTCATCGCATGGGCGCTCGGCATCGACCTCGGGACAGCGCAACTGGCCGCGGGGGCCGCGCTCGCGGTGGTGATCAGCCTCGGCTCCGTGGGACTCCCGGGCCAGGTCACCTTCATCGCGACCAACGTACCCGTCGCGCAAGCGATGGGGCTGCCCATCGGGCCGCTCGGCCTGATGCTGGCGGTGGACACGCTTCCCGACACCCTCGCCACGCTGGGCAACGTCACCGCCGATCTCGCGGCCACCAGCGTCGTCGCGGCGCAATCATCCAAGGACAAGGCATGAGCACGAAGCAACTGGACGTCATCGTTGTCGGCGCCGGTATCGCCGGCGCATCGGTGGCGTGGTTCCTGGCCCCCCACGCGCGGGTGGCGTTGCTGGAGCGAGAACCGTTCGCCGGCTTCCACACCACCGGCCGCTCCGCGGCCCACTTCAGCGAAAGCTACGGCTCACCCCAGGTTCGGGCCCTCAGCCGCGCAACGCGTCCCTTCCTGGAACGGCCGCCGGCGGGCTTCGCAACCCATCCCATCCTGCATCGGCGCGGCGCACTGGTCATCGGCAGTGCCGAGCAGGCGGAACGCGTGCGTGCGGAGTACGAAGCGGTGCGGCAGTACACGCCGTCGCTTTCCCTGCTGACCGGCTCGGATGTGCGGGAGCGCGTGCCCGTCCTCCGTCCGGAAGCGGCGCAAGTCGCCTTCTTCGAGCCTGACTCCGCCGATATCGACGTCAACGAACTGCACCAGGGATTCCTGCGCGGCGCGAAGGCCAACGGGGTGATGCTGCAAGTCGACACCGACGTGCGGTCGATCCAGCGCGAAAGCGGCTTTTGGGTAATCAACGAGACGTGGCGCGCACCTGTCGTCGTGAATGCCGCAGGTGCCTGGGCGGATATCCTCGCAGGCATGGCCGGCGTGACGCCGATCGGACTGGAACCGCGACGCCGTTCCGCCTTCACCTTCGCACCGCCGGAAGGCCTCGCCATCGAGTCATGGCCGTTCGTGGTGGATATCGACGAGACCTTTTACTTCAAGCCCGACGCGGGCCTCCTGCTGGGATCGGCGGCAAATGCCGATCCCACGCATCCGCACGACGTGCAGCCCGAGGAATACGACGTCGCGCTCGGCATCAATCGCATCGAGGAAGCCACCACGATGACGATCCGCCGCCCCACGCGCACATGGGCCGGACTACGCAGCTTCGTCGCCGACGGCGATCTGGTGGGAGGCTTCGCGCCCGATGCCGAAGGCTTCTTCTGGCTGGCGGCACAGGGCGGCTACGGCATCCAGACGAGCGCGGCCATGGCGGAGGCTTGCGCCTCGATGATCCTGGGGCGGCCGATGCCGTGGCATCTGGTGGACCAGGGCATCACGGCGGAGATGCTTAGCCCTGCACGGCTGCACCCATGACGCTGTGGGAGCCGCTTCAGCGGCGATCCCGCGGCAGCGGGCCGGTGTGCGGCAAGCACCCATCGCCGCTGAAGCGGCTCCCACACAAAACAATCGCCTGCCCGGCGGGCGCTCGACGCAGTCAGAAATCGTACGAAACGCTCAGCCGACCATAGCGCGGCTCCTGCCGTGCCGTGATCACGCCATATGCCGGTTCGGGCAGGCCGGGGCCTGCTTCGGAGTATGGGTACTTCTGCAACGCGCGCCGCTCGTTCAGCAGGTTGAACACATTCGCGTTGAAAGCCAGCTTCCCGTCGCCGAACGACGGCCGCCAGGTCACACCGAGGTCGATCTGGCGGATCCAGGGCAACCGCCCCTGTTCACCCGGCGGAGACGGCAGGCCGTCGCAATAGTGGTAGTTCCCTGAGTACCCCGCAGGGTCCGAGCGCTCCGGCCCGTAATACCCAAGGCAATGCCGCGGAGTACCCGACACCAGGCTGACGTTCGCCGACGCCAGCCACTCCGGTGCGATCTGCCAGTAGCCGAACACCTTGAGCTGGTGCGTGTGATCGTTGCTCTGCGGCCCATTGGTGTGTTCCATGATCTCCGCGTTGTCCCAGTCTTCGCTGGTGGACGCGGCCGTCTGGTTGAGGTCCGAGCGGAGCTGTCCTTCCGTGTTGCCATAGCTGCGCGAGAAGACATAGGTGGCACGCGCGTACCAGCTGCCGTCGAACGGATGCTCCAACAACAGTTCCAGGCTGTAGTACTTGCGCTTCAGCCCCTGGAAACCCAGTTCCTTGTTCGTCACCGGTACCTCGACGTGGTTGCCCGCGGTGTCGAGCAGCGTGAAGGTATTCGCCTGGCCCGGGTTGAACAGGTAGCAGCTATTCACCTGATTGGTGTCGATGTCCAGCCCCTGCGCTTGCCCCTTCGCGACGATGCGGTCGATGTCGCAGTAATCGTCGATGGCGTTGCGCAGCTTGCGATACGTGAGCTTGGCACCGTAGACCCAATCGCTGCCGAAGGTCTTCGTGAAGCCCAGGATGTACTCGTCCTGGTTCTCCGCCTTCATACCCTTCGCGGCAACCGTCTTCGGATCGGGCAACTGGCCGAAGTAATTGTTCGACGACACCGGAACACCCGGCGCGATCGCCGTCAACCCAGTGGGCTGACCGTCGGTGGCTATACCGGTGTACGTGAAGTACTGCGACGTGGAAAGCGCGCCGCCTGCCGCATTGAGCGCGGGGTTGAGCGGCAGGCCCAGGTAGTAGCGCCCCGCGTTGCCGTACACCTTGAACGTGGAGTCGCCGTTCACGTCCCAGCTGAAACCAAGTCGCGGTGCCCATTGCGGCGAGGTCTGTTTGATATACACCTCGCTGTCCGCGTTGTAGTTGGTGAACTGATCGTTGCGCAGGCCAAGCGTAACCAACCAGCGATCGGTGACCTGCCATGCGTCCTCGATGTACTGCGCCCGCTGGCTCGAACGCACCGTGGCAAGACTGGACGACACGCCACGCACGACGTAATAGCCCTGCTCGCCACCCGGATAGTTGCCGGGCGCGTCCACGCCAAGCCCCGTGGAGATGGGCAGATTGGGCGACCCTTGGCCGTAGGTCCAGATATAGCCGGGGCCGGAGCTCGACGTACCCTGGTCACGCGCACGCGCCTGCTGGTTGTCGATGCCGGCGGTGATGGTGTGGTCGCCCAGCGTGTAGTGGATATCGAAACGCGTGTTCGTCGTCTCGTTGCCGCGATTCGGATTCGCCAGGGAAGCCACCGTCTGCCCGTTGTCGCGAGCCACGCCACCCGTATAGGCGGGGTTCTGGAAATCCTGTCCCGCGATGTACACCGCGTCGGCATTGTAACCGGAGGGCACGACGTAATTCGTGGTGCGCATCTTGCCGTATTGCGCGCTGATGGTGAGGTTGTCGGTGAGGTATCCGGTGTACTTCGCCGTATAGACATCCCCTCCGAACTTTTCGTTGTTGGCGCCCGACAACCGTTCGCCCTTCCGGCGATCCGCGTAGTCGTAATCGTAGACAGTACCGGAGCGCTCGGACTTGTCGGAGGCGCCGGTCAGTTCAAGGATGTTGGCGTCGTTGATGTTCCAGTCCAGCTTCGCGTACCAGCGGGGCAATTGGTAACGGTACGAACGGTCCGGCGACTGCGGCAGCGTCACGTTGCTCACCGTGTCGCCCGTCTGCCGCTCCACCTCGGCCGCGGCGAAGAGGAAGAGCTTGTCCTTGATGAGCGGGCCGCCGGCATACAGGCTCGCCGTCGTCGACGTCACCGTGTTGGCGCTGTTGGGAGCGTAGAGATTGCCGGCCTTCGGCTGCGGCGGAAGGCCGTTGGTGTAGTAGCTGTCCTTCTCTCGCGCACGCAGCCCGTTCGGCTCCCAGATCAGCTGCGCACCGGCATGCCATTCGTTCGTGCCGCGCTTGCCCACGACGTTGATGACGCCGCCATCGGAGCGTCCGTATTGCGCGCTATAGCCTCCCGTGTACACCTCCTGCTGCTCGATGGCCCCATAGGGCAACGAGATGCCACCGAACCCGCGAAGCGGATCGGTCGTGTTGAACCCGTTGACGTAGTAGGCGTTCTCGCTTGCCGCCGAGCCTCCGAAGGAGACGAGCGAATTGCCCGTGGCGCTGGTATAGCTGCCGCTGTTGTTCACGGCACCGGGCGCCAGCAGGGCAATGGCTTCCGAATTGCGCGCGAGGGGCAGCCTCGCGAGCTGCTGCGAGGTGACGACGGTGCGCGAGTCGACCGTGGACACATCGATGGCGGGCAACGCATTCGCCGAGACGCTCACTCCGCCCAGGTCCTGCACGGACTGCTGTACGAACGAGACTTCCACACCGGAACCCACGCGCAACGCCACATTCTCCCGGCTCTGCACCGGCGCGCCGGCGTGGATCACCGACACCGTATACGTACCCAGCGGAAGCTGAGCCACCGAGTAGCGGCCGCGCGCGTCGATCGGCACGTCGCGTGTGAGACCCGTGTCGTTCACCACGCGAACGACGTCGCCTTCGCTAGCCTGTACCTGCCCATAGATGGAACCTGTGGTGGACTGCGCCAGCACGGCCCCTGAAAACGCGGAAAACACCGCGACGGCCAGCAACGACCGCTGCAACGACAACATGTTCATGGAAACCCTTGATCGTGGAAGAAGGGCAAGCCCCGTCCGCATCGCCTTCCCCTTGCGAGGGCGATGGGTCGATCGCAGCGGCTTGCCGGTGCACAGGCGCGAGCGCCCGTTACGCCTGCGAGGCGTTGATGGATAAGAACGAAATCAGGAAGGCGCGCCGTATCCGGCGCAGCCGCACAGCGCTAGCGCCGCTGGATCAGCGGCAACAACAACATCGCACGGCGGCGAGACGCACACGCGTGGAATGGGGATTAACGAGTTCAGGGTGACGCATTGACGACCCCTCGTTTTTTGCTGCGGTGCGCAACCGTAACATGGGTCGATATAGCCATGTCAAGCGTTTGGACGTCTAGATGGCTTGGAACTCATACGCGGCCCATGGCGATGTGCTCGCTTCACGCGCAACCGCACTCTCCGGAGAGGTGGCGGGCTGTGCCCCTCCGGGCGAGTTCGGTCGCTTGCGACCGCATGTTTGAGCCCGGAGGGGCGCAGCCCGGCGCCTCCCATGAAGCGCCACGGCCTGCGAGCCAATCGCGATGGCGAAGCCGAGCCCGCAGAGAAGGCCATGAGAGCCAGCGAACAGCCAAAAAAAAGCCGCGGCCCAAAGGCCGCGGCTTTCCCATACACCGAGGTGCGCGAGGCTTACTTCATCAGGCCCGCAAGGGTCTTGCCGAGGTCGGCCGGGGACTTGACCGTGGTCACGCCCGCCTTCTCGAGCGCAGCGAACTTCGCTGCTGCCGTGCCCTTGCCGCCGGAGATGATGGCGCCGGCGTGGCCCATGCGCTTGCCCGGAGGGGCGGACGCACCGGCGATGAACGACACCACCGGCTTCTTCACGTACTGGCCGATGAACTCGGCCGCGTCTTCCTCGGCGCTGCCGCCGATCTCGCCGACCATGATGATGCCTTCGGTCTGCGGATCGTCCTGGAACAGCTTCAGGCAGTCGATGAAGTTCAGGCCGTTGATCGGGTCGCCGCCGATGCCGATGCAGGTGGACTGGCCCAGGCCCTCGTTCGTGGTCTGGAACACCGCTTCATACGTAAGCGTGCCCGAGCGCGAGACGATGCCGACCTTGCCCGGCTTGTGGATGTGGCCCGGCATGATGCCGATCTTGCACTCGCCCGGGGTGATGACGCCGGGGCAGTTCGGGCCGACGAGCACGACCTCCGGATGCGACTTCAGCACGTTCTTCACGCGCATCATGTCGAGCACCGGAATGCCTTCCGTGATGGCCACGATGACCTTGATGCCGCCAGCGATGGCTTCGAGGATCGAATCGGCCGCGAACGGCGGCGGCACGAAGATCACCGAGGCATCGGCGCCGGTCTGGTCGACGGCGTCGCGCACGGTGTTGAAGACCGGCAGGCCGATGTGCTCGGAACCGCCCTTGCCGGGGGTGACGCCACCGACGATCTTGGTGCCGTAGTCGATCGCCTGTTCGGCGTGGAAGGTGCCCTGCTGTCCGGTGAAGCCCTGGACGAGGACCTTGGTGTTCTTGTTGATCAGGACGCTCATGTTGCTTTCGCTCCTCAGGCCGCTGCGGCCACGGCCTTCTGGGCCGCATCGTTGAGATCGTCGGCCGGCGTGATCGCCAGGCCCGAGTTGGCCAGCAGTTCGCGGCCCTTCTCGACATTGGTGCCCTGCAGGCGCACGACCACCGGAATCTTCAGGCCCACTTCCTTCACGGCCGCGATGATGCCTTCGGCGATCAGGTCGCAACGCACGATGCCGCCGAAGATGTTGACCAGGATGGCCTTTACTTTGTCGGACGAGAGGATGAGCTTGAACGCCTCGGTGACGCGTTCCTTGGTGGCGCCGCCGCCGACGTCGAGGAAGTTGGCCGGCTCGCCGCCTGCCAGCTTGATCACGTCCATGGTGGCCATCGCGAGACCGGCGCCGTTGACCATGCAGCCGATCGTGCCGTCCATCGTGACGTAGTTGAGGTTGTGCTGGACGGCGGCCGCTTCGGCGGCGTCTTCCTGCGTGAGGTCGCGCATGGCGGCGAGGTCCGCATGACGGAACTCGGCGTTGTCGTCGGAATTCACCTTGCCGTCGAGGGCGGCGAGGTTGCCGTCGGCGAGGATCGCCAGCGGGTTCAGCTCGACCAGCGAGAGGTCCTTCTCGTTGAACAGCTTGTACAGGCCAAGCATGATCTTGACGAGCTGGTTCACCTGCTTCGGATTCAGGTCCATCTTGAACCCGAGGTCGTGGCACTGGTACGGCTGCAGGCCTTCCACGTAATCCACCACGATGGTGTGGATGTCTTCCGGGGTGTCGTGTGCCACCTGCTCGATGTCGACGCCGCCGTGCTTCGAGGCGATGAACGAGATCGACTTGGTGTCGCGATCGGTGAGGATCGACAGGTAGAGTTCCTTCGCGATGTCGGTCGCGTCGGTGACCAGGACCAGGTTCACCGGCAGCGCGCGGCCGGCCGACTGGTAGGTTTCCATGTTCGTGCCGAGCATGCCCTTGGCGGCGGCGCGAACGTCGTCCAGGCTGCGGCAGAACTTGACGCCACCGGCCTTGCCGCGGCCGCCTGCGTGGATCTGGGCCTTCACCATCCACTGCGTGCCGCCGAGGTGCTTGGCGACATCGACGGCGGCGTCGGGAGAGTTGGCAATCTTGCCCGGCGGCACGGCGATGCCGTACTTGGCGAACAGTTCTTTAGCCTGGTACTCGTGGAAATTCATTCGATACCTCGAGCGAACGGGAGAAACGTGTGAAAGCGCGCCGGCCGTGAGGCCTGCACGGGGAGGGGGGAACGATTGCGAGCTGTTTCACGCAATACGGCCGCGTATTTTCCCGCAAGGCGCCCCGGATGGAAAGGGGCGCCCCGCCCATCCGGCCACGCATGGTGCGACGGAGTCGGCTTGCCGCACCGGCCGGGGCCCCTATACTGGGAGCTCATCCAGGGCCCCGGGGGGCCCGCGGCGGAGAAGCATCCAGGTGTCCACGCCCGCGTCGAACATCGCCGCCCGAGCCAGCGCGAAGCAGTCCACGTCGCGCCACGAACTCTTCTTTTTCAACTACTTCCGGCTGGGCCAGGCCGCCGTCTACACCGCGCTGGCGTTCCGTCCGGAGCACATGAACTGGCCGGCCCTGCCCGAGCCGGTGATCGCCCGGGTGTTCGCCCTCGCCTACCTGCTGGCCGCCCTGGTGATGGTCGCCCGCACCCGGCAGAGCCTGCACCGGCCGGTGCTCATCGTGTCGATCGGCCTGACCCTCGACGTGGCCGCGGCCCTGCTGGCCCTCGTGCTGATGCATGACGTGCGGATGGGTGTGGCCATGATGCTGGCCGTGAACATCGCCACCGGCGCCCTCCTGCTGCCTTTCCGGCTGTCGATGTTCTTCGCCGCGCTGGCCACGCTGGGCATGCTGGGTCATTCGGTGTTCGATTTCACCACCACCACCGATCCCACCGACCGCGAGTTCGCCGAATACGGCCTGTTCGGCGCGGCTTATTTCGCCTGCGCCTCCCTGTGCTACGTGCTTGGCCGCAACATCCGCGCTTCCGAGGCCCTGGCCGAGCAGCGTGGCATCGACCTGGCGAACCTGTCGCAGGTGAACGAGCTGATCATCCGGCGCATGAAGACCGGCGTGTTGCTCGTGGACGAAGGCAACCGCATCCATCAGCTCAACGAATCGGCATGGATGCTGATGGGCAACCCTTCCGCGGACCAGCGCGACCTGGGCAGCCTGGCGCCCGAGCTGTCGCGGCGCCTCTACCACTGGCGGACGTCGGGCAAGCTGGACGAGAGCGCCACCATGCTGGCCGACGGCACCCCGGAAGTGGTGCCGCGCTTCACGCGCCTCGCACCCAACGACGACTCCCACGTGCTGATCTTCCTCGACGACACCTCGCTGGTGTCGCGCCGGGCGGAAGAGCTGACGCTGAGTTCGCTGGGCAGGCTGTCCGCCTCCATCGCCCACGAAATTCGCAATCCGCTCGCGGCAATCCACTATTCGGCGCAGCTGCTGGCCGAATCCACGGACATGAACGACACCGACCTGCGCATGGTGGAGATCATCAACAACCACTGTTCGCGGCTCAACGAGATCATCGAGAACATCCTCCAGCTATCCCGCCGCGAACGTTCGCGCCCGGAAACCCTGGACCTGGGCCAGTGGGTGCACCACTTCGTGACCGAGTACCGCCAGGGCAACGACCTGGGCTCGGACATCCTGCGCGCCGTGTCCGGCAGCGACCCGGTAGCCGCGGTCGCCGATCCCCAGCACCTGCAGCAGGTCATCTGGAACCTCGTGCAGAACGCCCTGCGTTACGGCCGCCTGCCCGGCGAACCCGCGCGCGTCATGCTGGTGGCCAGGCATTCGGAAGCCGGCATCCCTATCCTCGAGGTCATCGACCGCGGCCCCGGCATCCCGCCGAAGGTGGCCGCGCAGATCTTCGAGCCCTTCTTCACCACCCACGAATACGGCACGGGCCTGGGCCTCTACCTCGCCCGGCAGATGGCGGAAGCCAACCAGGCCGCCCTCGAATATGTCCGCGTGGCGGGCGGCGGCAGCTGCTTCCGCATCAGCCTCACCCCGCCCGCGCGCACCGCTGCCGCGGCCCCCGTTGCGGTGCGCGCGTGAATACCGCCCCTTCTGAGATCATGATGATTGCGATAACTTGTGTGATCACTAACCGAACGTTTCGGACCCAATGAGCAAGCAGACGGTACTGGTCATCGACGACGAGCGGGACATCCGTGAGTTGCTGACCATCACTCTCGGTCGAATGGAACTCGACGTCGACGCCGTGGGGAGCGTCAGCGAGGCGCGGAGCGCACTGGCCTCGCGGCGCTACGACCTGTGCTTCACCGACATGCGGCTGCCCGACGGCAGTGGCCAGGAGATCATCGAACTCATCGCCGCCCAATACCCCGACATGCCGGTGGCCATGATCACGGCGTATGGCAATGTCGACGCGGCAGTGAACGCCTTGAAAGCCGGCGCCTTCGACTTCGTGTCGAAACCGGTGGACATCCATCTGCTCCGCCGCCTCGTCCGCACGGCGCTGCGCCTCTCCGAGGAACGCAAGGCCGAAGCCGGCAGCAAGTCTGCCCCCGGAGCGGATCGCCTCATCGGCGATTCCCCCGCCATGACCGAAGTGCGCGGCAAGATCGCCAAGCTCGCCCGCAACCAGGCACCGGTGTATATCGCCGGCGAGTCCGGCGTGGGCAAGGAACTGGTCGCACGCCTCATCCACGAAATGGGCCCCCGCTCCGCCGGCGCCTTCGTGCCGGTGAACTGCGGCGCCATTCCCTCCGAGCTGATGGAAAGCGAATTCTTCGGCCACCGCAAGGGTAGCTTCACGGGTGCGCACGCCGACAAGGAAGGCCTGTTCCAGGCCGCGCAGGGTGGCACGCTGTTCCTCGACGAAGTGGCCGAACTGCCCCTGCACATGCAGGTGAAGCTGCTGCGTGCCATCCAGGAAAAAGCGGTGCGCCCGATCGGCGGCCGCGACGAGATCCCGGTGGACGTGCGCATCCTCTCCGCCACGCACAAGAACCTCGCCGCCCTCGTCGAACAAGGCCTGTTCCGGCAGGACCTGTTCTATCGCATCAACGTGATCGAACTGCGCGTGCCGCCCCTGCGCGAGCGCCGCGGCGACGTGCCCCGCCTGGCCGACTTCATCCTGCGCCAGCTCGCCATCGAATCGGGTGGCGCACCGGGCAAGCTCAAACCCGAGGCCCTGGCTGCGCTGGAGGCCTACCAGTTCCCGGGTAACGTGCGCGAACTGGAGAACATCCTCGAGCGTGCCATGGCCATGTGCGAAGGCGACACGATCGAGGCCGACGACCTCATGCTGCCGCAGCGCAGCGCGATGCCCTCGGCCGTGGCCGCGACGGAAGCGGTACTGGCCGCGGCGGCAGCGCAACCGGCGGCACGCGCCGCGCCCGCCGCGGACGGCTCACTCGAGGATTACATCTCGAACATCGAGCGCGACACGATCATCAAGGCACTGGAAGAATCGCGTTACAACAAGACGGCGACGGCGAAGAAGCTGGGGATCACGTTCCGGGCGTTGCGATATAAGTTGAAGAAGCTGGGGATCGACTGAAGCGACGCGCAAACGTCGCCCCGCTCTTCCGGAGCCTCAACGCTTCCGCTCACCCGCATCCAACGCCTCGCGCACCTTCCGCAGCAGGCCGCGCGATTGCACCGGTTTCTCGATCACGTACAGGTGATCCAGCTGCGGCAGCTCATCGAGGTTCGGCGGCGCATCCGGTCGCGCCAGGAGCAGCACCGCGCCGGTGTAGCCATGCTCGAGCAGCGCGGCCAGGGTGCGGACGCCGGTGAAGAGGTTCATGTCGGCATCCATCACCACCAGGTCGGGTACGCCGTGCGCCTCGATCCATTGCAGCGCGGCGGTACCGCTCTGGCTTGCGCCGGCCTGGTAGCCGTAGGTGTCCAGCGTGTCCACCAGCAGCGATAGTTGTACCGCTTCCTCGACTACCACGAGTACGCGCTCGGCTTCGCCCTGCAGGCTCGCGTCGAGCACCTGCGTGTCCATGTGGTCGGCATCTTCCGCGCTGAGCGGCAGGTAGAGATGGAACTCCGTGCCCTCGCCCACCTGGCTGCGCACCCGCATGAGGCCACCGTGGCTCGCGACGATGCGCTTGCACGACAGCAATCCGAGTCCGGTGCCCGCCGCCTTGGTGGTGAAGAACGGCTCGAACAACCGCGTCAGCACCTCCGGCGACATACCCTCGCCCGTATCCTTCACCGACAGGCGCATGTAGCGGCCGGGCGAAGGCTGCTCCACCTCGGTGAAGAAGTCCTCGGGCAGGCTGACGAGGTCGGTTTCGATGATGAGGTCGCCACCGTCGGGCATGGCCTGGATGGCATTGAGGCAAAGGTTGAGCAGGCATTGCTGCAGCTCGGTGTGGTTGCCTTCGAAGGCCACGTCCGGATCGAACACGTCCACGCGCATCTTCACCGTGCGCGGCACGCTTCCCTGCAACAGCAGCTTCAGCGCATCGAGCAAAGCGCCCAGCTTCACCTGCTCCGCACGACGCGCGCCGCGGGCGAACGAGAGCATCGACGACACCATCTCCAGGCCGCGCCGTCCGCAGTCGCGCACCAGCGCGCCCAGGCGCGCCAGTCGAGGATCGTCGGCGTAGTCCTCCAGCGTGTCGCCGGCGAGCAGCAACGGCTGCAGGAGGTTGCGCAGGTCGTGGCTCAGGCCGCCGGCGAGCAGCGCGAGGCTTTCGAAGCGCTGGGCGCGGATAAGCTCCTGCTCGGCGCGCATGCGCGCCCGCTGCTCTTCGGCCTCGCGCAGTGCACGCCGCACCGCGCTGGCGAGGCGGGCCGTGTTGTGTTTCAGGATGTAATCGGTAGCGCCGTTGCGCAGCGCCTCGATGGCCGCTTCCTCGCCGATCGTGGCGGAGATGAAGATGAAGGGGATGTCCGAGGATCGCTCGCGCAGTATCTGCAGCGCTCGCTCGCCACTGAACACAGGCAGGCTGAGGTCGGACAGCACGATGTCGGGGCGGAACTCGTCGAGCCCGGTGACATACGCCGCCTCGTCGTCCACCAGGCGCACCTCGAACTCGAGGCCGTCCTGCTCGAGTTCGCCCTGGACGAGTTCCGCGTCCAGTTCACTGTCCTCCACCTGGAGGATCCTTACCTTCTCGACCTGTTGTCCGCCCATGTCTGTCATACGTTCTACCCGCGCCTCAGTCGCCTTCCGGACGCTGGTTGAGCACGGCCCAGAAGTGGCCCAGCGTCTGCACCGCGGTGAAGAACTGCTGCACGTCCACGGGCTTCAGCACGTAGGCGTTCACGCCCAGGTCCCAGCTGCGGGCCAGGTCGCTTTCTTCCCGCGACGACGACAGGATGACCACCGGCAGGCGCTTCCAGCGTTCCTCGGTGCGCAGCTGCTTCAGCACCTCGAGACCGTCCATGCGGGGCATCTTGATGTCGAGCAGGATGACCGCCGGATCGTCTTCCGACCGGCCGGCGTAGGCTCCGCGACGATACAACCAGTCGAGGCAATCCACCCCGTCCTCCAGGTGAACGATGGGGTTGGCGAGCTTGGCCTCGCGCAGGGCGTCGATGGCCATCTCGGCATCGGCCATGGAGTCTTCGACGAGGAGGATCGTGCGCAGGTCGCGCTTGTTCATGTGTCACCCGTGCTGGCGCCGGAGAGGTCCGAGGCCGGTAAGGAAAAATGGAAAGTGGCGCCGACACCGGTTTCGCCTTCGGCCCAGGTACGCCCTCCATGGCGCGCGATGATGCGTCTTACGTTGGCGAGACCAATGCCGTTCCCCGGGAATTCCGATGCGCGGTGCAAGCGCTGGAACACACCGAACAGCTTGCCCGCGTACTTCATGTCGAAACCGGCGCCGTTGTCCCGCACGCTGAATTCGTAGTCGCCCACCGGCAGTCGGTTCACGGCGACTTCAATGGTAGCTACCTCGCGGTTGCCCGTGTACTTCACCGCGTTGCCCAGCAGGTTCTGCCAGACCGTGCGCAGCATGTTCTCGTCGCCGATCACGATGGGCATCGGTGCGATCTTCCACTCGATATGGCGATCCCGCGCGTCCGTTTCCACGAGCGCGCGCGCTTCGTCCACCAGCGACTGCATGTCCACCGGCTGCAGCCGCAACGCACCGCGCCCGAGGCGCGAGAACACGAGCAGGTCGTCGATCAGCTGCGCCATGCGGCGCGACGAGCTGCTGATCACGTCGATGAAATGGCGTACGCGGTCGTCAGCCTTGTCGCCGAGTTGCGCTTCCAGCTTGCCGGCGAAACCGGAGATGTGCCGCAGGGGGGCGCGCAGGTCGTGCGACACCGAGTAACTGAAGGCTTCCAACTCGCGGTTCACGTCCGAAATCTGCTCCACCTTGCCTTCCAGCTGGCGGTTCAGCTCGCTCACCTTCTGCTCGACCAGGGCTCGCGCGGTGATGTCGCTCACCGTCAACAGCAACGCGGGGTCGGCGCTGTCCGGCTGTTCGATGCGCCGTGCGTTGATGACCACGAAGCGGTCGATGCCATCGACGGTGCGCTGGGTCAGCTCGTAGTCCCAAAGCTCGCGGTCGCGCATGATCACGTCGGCCAGGCGTTGCAGCAGCGCCGTGTCCGTCCACGCGCCGTCGCCGATCTGGTCAAGCGGCAGCTTCTGGTCGCGCTCGGGATCGAATCCGTAGAGCTCCGCGAATGCGGTGTTCACCAGCAAGGTGCGCAGCTGCCGGTCGAGCATGGCGATGGGCTCGCGCACCGCCTGCACGATCAGCTGCGACCGCGTGACGGCACTGGCGACCCGCATTTCGGCAGCGAGGCGGATAGCGATCTGCCGCTCCGAAACCACGACCACGATGGCCAGGAGAGCTATCTGGGCGAGCGCCGCGACCAGCAGCACCAGCCGGTTGTTGGCCGCCAGCTTGCTGGCCTCGGCCCGGCGCTTGCCGAGCAGGCGCGATTCCTCCGCCAGTACCGCTTCGATCTCCGTGCGGAGAGGAAAGAGCTGCCGGGCATCTTCCATGGAAGCGAGCGCCCCTGCCCGATCGCCCGCCTGCAAGCGTTGCAACGCCTGCTCGGTGAGCGCCATGCGTCCGCTGGCGAAGGTCTCGAGCGCACCCAGCCGGGCCAGCTGTTCGGGGTTGTCGCGGGTCATTTCGCGCAAGCTGGCAAGGATGCCGGGTACGACCTTCCGCGGCGCGCGGGCCCTTTCCTCCAGTGCCGCGCTAGCCGGCGCGCCGGCCAACCGCGCGTAGATGGCAGCCTCGCTGCCGCGCAGGGTCTCGGCAAGCTCGTAGACGCTGGCCTTCACCTCGGAGGTGTGGGCAACCCAGTCGCGGGAATTCAGCGCATCCTCGGAACTCGACCGCGTGACGATGTACGGCAGCGCGACGATCACGAGTACGGCCGCGAGCAGGCCCACGAGGCGCCAGCGCAGTCCGATACGTTCGATCATGCCTTCGTCATCCCCACGACGACTCCTGCCGGTTAACCACGTCATTGTAAACGAGGACGGGCACGCCCCTCCTCCCCCGCGAGGCGAGAGAGGAAGGCGTACCCGTCCAGATGGAGGCGTGCTTAATGCCGAAAAGGTGGTGAATTCCCCGTGACGGGGAATGTGGAAACCCTTAGTGCTGCGCGTCGTCGCTCATCGAATACGGCTGGGCGCCAGCTCCGGTGCCCCAGTCCTTCGCCGGTGTGTCCTGCATCGAGAAGTGCAGCTCGCCGCCGGCCACGATCTCCTCGTGGCGGATGTACGTGCGATCGAGCGCCTTGCCGTTGAGCGTGACCTTGCCCACGTACGGATGCTTCGCGTCCAGATGGTCGGCGGACACCGTGAACTTCTTGCCGCCGGCGAGGTTGAGCGTGGCCTTCTCCACGAAGGGACGGCCGATCACGTACTGGTTGCTGCCCGGCGCCACGGGATAGAAGCCCAGCGAGGTGAAGATGTACCACGCCGACATCTGGCCGAGGTCGTCGTTACCCACCAGGCCCGTCGGTGTCGGGGAATACTGCGTCTGCATGATCTTCACCAGGCGCTCCTGGGTCTTCCAGGGCTGGCCGGCATAGTCGTACATGTACGCCACCTGGTGGCTGGGCTCGTTGCCGTGCGCGTACCAGCCGATCAGGCCGGTGATGTCTTCGACGTGGGCGAACGACTTCGGGTCCACCTTGGCGTCGAACACCGAGTCGAGCTTCTTCACGAAGGCGTCTTTTCCGCCAAGCGCTTCCATCAAGCCGGCAACGTCCTGCGGCACGTACCAGGAGTACTGCCAGGCATTGCCTTCGGTGTAATCGCTGCCATAGCCGGCCGACGACGGGTCGAACGGTTCGCGGTAGTTACCGTCGCTCTTGCGGGCGCGGAGGAAGCCGGTCTTCGTGTCGAAGCTGTTCTTCCAGTTGCCGGCGCGCTTCATGAAGGTGGCGGCGACATCGTCCTTGCCCATGGCCTTGGCCATCTGCGCCAGCGACCAGTCGTCGAAGGCGTATTCGACCGTCTTGGACGCCGCTTCCGGCTGGCGGTCGATCGGCACGTAGCCGAGCTTCATGTAATCGTCGATGCCGCCATAAGGCCCGTAGGTGGCACTGGCCACCATGGCGTCGAGCGCGGCCTTGGTGTCGTAGCCGCGGATGCCCTTCATATAGGCATCGGCGATCACGGGCACCGCGTGGTAGCCGATCATGCACCAGGTCTCCATGCCCTGGTATGCCCACACCGGCAGGATGCCGAAGGGGCTGGCCTGCTGCGCGGCGATGAGCGAACTGACGAAGTCGTTGCTCTTCGCGGGTTGGAGCAGGGTCATCAGGGGTTGCTGGGCGCGATAGACGTCCCACAGCGACCAGGTGGAATAGAAGTCGAAGCCCTTGGCCGTATGCACCTGGTTGTCGGGACCGCGGTATTCGCCGTTGACGTCCATCGACAGGCCCGGCGCGATCATGGCGTGGTAGAGCGCCGTATAGAACGTCTTGCGGGTCTGCGCGGGCGCCTGCACGTCCACCGTGGACAGGGCTTTTTCCCATGCCTGGCGGGCCTCGGCGCGGCGGGCGTCGAAATCGAATCCGGCGCCGTCCTTGTCCAGGTTGGCCACCGCGTTGTCTTCGCTCACCGACGACACGGCCACCTTGACGATGAGCGGCTTGCCCAGGTCGCCGAAATCGAACACGCCCTCGAGGGCCCGGCCGTTGATGGCGTCCGCATCCTCGGCGCGGTTGCCCGGACCGGAGAAGCCCCTGTAGGGCACGTCCTTCTCGCGATTCTTCAGGCTGCGCGAGGCCAGCGGCTGGTTGAAACGCATGGCGAAGTACAGCTGGCGGCCGGGAGCCCAACCGCGGGTGGTGCGGCCACCGGTCACCGTGCCGTCGGCCCGGACGCGCAGCGACGACCACAGCACCTTGCCGTCGTAGTCGTAGATGCTGGGGCGCAAATCGAGCAGCAGATGGGCGGGCTTGCCCTTCGGGAAGGTGTAACGGTGCCAGCCCACCCGGGCGCCGGCGGTCAGTTCGGCCCGGACGCCATAGTCGGCCAGCGTGACCGCGTAGTACCCTGCCTCGGCTTTCTCGCTCTTGTGGTCGAATCGCGAGCGATAACCGCTACCGGGCTGGTCGGGGGAACCGGGATCCAGCTTCACATCGCCGGCGATGGGCATGACGAGCACGTCGCCCAGGTCGGAATGGCCGCTGCCGGAGAAGTGCGTATGGGAGAAGCCCAGGATGCTCGAATCGCCGTACTGGTAGCCGGCGGCCCACTTGTATGCGTGCTTGAAGTCCGGCATGGCCGTGTCCGGCGACAGCTGGATCATGCCGAACGGCACCGTCGCGCCGGGGAAGGTATGCCCGTCGCCGCCCGTGCCGATCATGGGGTCCACGGCCGCGAACGCGCCCTCGCCCTTGCCGCTGGAAGCCGCGGCGGCCAGGGCCGGCAGGGCGAGGGACAGGGCGGCGGCCAGCAGGCAACGGCTCAGGCGGGTGGTTTTCGACATCGATGGCTCCCCTTGGGTAGGCAAATCTCGAGTCCCGATCATTTGGATCGTGACAAACGCGTCGAACGTAGCAAAGATAGCGCTGTTGCGCATGTTGCAGTGCGTGATGCATCCCCAAGCCCCCCGCGCGATGATCGCCGGGTTTAGATCGTTTGAAGGAGTTCCGATGTCGAGGAATACCCCGCAGCGCCGCAAGGTGACGCTCGCCGATATCGCACAGGGCTGCGACGTCTCCCGGGCCACCGTCTCGCTGGTCCTGCGCGGCAGCCCGCTGGTGAACTCCGTCACCCGGGCCCGGGTGGAGGCCGAACTCAAGCGCCAGGGCTACGTATACAACCGTGCGGCCGCCAACCTGCGCCGGCGCACGTCCTCCAGCATCGGCCTGGTCATCAACGACCTGGGCAACCCGTTCTTCGCCGAATTCGCCGCGGGGGCCGACGAAGCCCTGGCCAGCGCCGGGTACGTCACCCTGCTGGGCAACACCGGCGAATCGCCGATCCGCCAGCAGGCCGTCCTGAACTCGCTGATCGAACACGGCCCGGCAGGCATCATCCTTTCCCCCGCCGAGGGCAGCGAGGGCGATCAGGTCCTGGCCGCGGTCGGCATGCACACGCCGCTGCTCGTGTTCAACCGCGAGCTGCCCGACGACGATGGCGCCCATCGCTGGGACACGCTCGAGATGGACAACGAGCACGGTGCCCGTCTTGCTACGGAACATCTCATCAGTCTTGGCCACCAGCGCATCGCCTTCTTCGGTGGCCACCGCGATTCCAGCTCGGTGGAACAACGCCGCCGGGGTTATGCGGGAGCGATGCGCGATGCCGGCCTGAAAGTCGATCCAGCCTGGCTTATCGAGAGTGCACCGACGCGTCTCGAAGCGGCCCGCCAGACGGGCGCGCTGTTCGCGCGCGACCCCGCACCCACGGCGGCGGTTTGCTACAACGACGCCGTCGCGCTGGGCCTTATGCTTGGCCTGACCAAGCGGGGCCGACGTCCGGGCGAGGATTTCGCCCTGACCGGCTTCGATGACGTGGCCGAAGCGTCGGTGTGCGTGCCGCCCCTCACCACCATCGCGGTCGATCCGCGTGGGCTGGGGCGGCGCAGCGCCGAACTCATCCTCGACAGACTTGGCAAACCCGAGACGGAGGCTGCCTATACGATCGCGCCGGTACGGCTCGTCGTACGCGAAAGCAGCTGCCCGCCGTCCTCCCCCTGAACCCAATAATGGAGCGCCCCATGGCCACCGGATATACGCCATCGCCCAACTCGCCGTCCGCAGCAACACCGGGCGACAGCCGCTACACCTATTTCCCCCTCGCGCTCGGCGTGATGACCACGATCTTCTTCATGTGGGGCTTCCTGACCTGCCTGAACGACATCCTCATCCCGCACTTGAAGGCCGTGTTCGAACTGAACTACGCCCAGGCGCTGCTGATCCAGTTCACGTTCTTCGGCGCGTACTTCATCATGTCGCTGCCGGCCGGCAAGCTCGTCGCCGCGCTGGGTTATAAGAAGGGCATCGTCGCCGGCCTCATCATCGCCGGCATCGGTGCCGCGCTGTTCTGGCCTGCCGCCGGCATGCGCGTCTATGCGTTCTTCCTCGGTGCGCTCTTCATCCTCGCCACCGGCATCACCGTCCTGCAGGTGGCCGCCAATGCCTACGTGGCGCTGCTCGGCCCCGAGAAGACGAGTTCCAGCCGCCTCACGCTCGCCCAGGCGCTGAACTCCTTCGGCACCTTCCTCGCGCCGTTCTTCGGCGGTTTCCTCATCCTCTCCAGCGAGGTGAAGAGCAGCGCCGACATCGCGAAGATGAGCGCCGCGGAGCAGATCACCTACCGTGCGCATGAAGCCGGCACGGTGCAGGGCCCGTACCTCGGCCTGGCCATCGTGCTTATCCTGCTGGCCATCGGCGTGTACCTGTTCAACCTGCCTGCCCTCGAGGAAACCACCGAGAAGGCCGACGACAGCAAGCACTCGCTGATGGACGCGCTGAAGACGCCGCACGTGTTCTTCGGCGTGCTGGCCATCTTCTTCTACGTCGGCGGCGAAGTGGCCATCGGCAGCTTCATGATCAACTACCTGGAACTGCCCGAGATCGGCAACATGTCGGGCGCGGTGGCTGCCAGCCACGTGGCGTTCTACTGGGGTGGCGCGATGGTCGGCCGCTTCATCGGTTCGGCGCTGCTCGCGAAGTTCTCGCCCCGCCTGCTGCTGGCGGTGTTCGCCGTCATCAACGGCGTGCTGGTCATCACCACGATGTCCACCACGGGCATGGTGGCCGTCTACAGCATCGTCGCCATCGGTCTTTTCAACTCGATCATGTTCCCGACGATCTTCTCGCTCGGCATCGAACGCATGGGCCCGCTCACGGGCAAGGCGTCGAGCCTGCTCATCATGGCCATCGTCGGTGGCGCGTTGATCCCCTGGATCCAGGGTGTCATCGCCGACCAGATCGGCCTGCAGCACGCCTTCTTCATCCCGCTGATCTGCTACGCGTACATCGTGTTCTACGGTCTCAGCGGTTCGAAGGTGCGCAGCGTGCCGGTCGCTTCGCGCTGATCTCTCTCACCCGACGGCCGGCCCTCGCGCCGGCCGTCGCTTTTTCCCATCCCCGCCCCAAGGACAGGCCGTAGCATGTCTTCAATCCTCTGCTTCGGCGAGGCGCTGATCGATTTCCACGCACAGCCCCAGGGCGGCGCCGGTCAGCCTCCCGCCTTCGTTCCCTTTGCCGGCGGTGCGCCGGCCAATGTCGCCGTGGCCGCGGCACGCCTGGGCGGCAACGCCCGCTTCGCCGGCATGCTCGCACGCGACATGTTCGGCGATTTCCTGCTCAAGAGCCTCACCGAACTCGGGGTCGGCACGGAAGACATCGCGCGTACCGACGAGGCACGCACCGCGCTCGCTTTCGTCGCGCATGACGAAAAAGGCGACCGCAGTTTCAGTTTCTATCGTCCGCCCGCCGCCGACCTGCTGTTCCGTCCGGAGCACTTCCGTCCCGGCGCGTTCGACGGCCTGGCCGTTTTCCATGTCTGTTCCAACTCGCTGACCGAGGCCGCGATCGCCGCGACCACGGTCGAGGGCATGCGCCGGGCGCGTGCCTCCGGTGCGCTCGTCAGCTTCGACATGAACCTGCGTCCCGCCCTGTGGCCCAAGGACGAGGCGCCCTTGCCGCGCCTGTGGGAAACGCTGAACGAAGCCGACGTGATCAAGCTGAGCGCGGAAGAGTTCGCCTTCATCCACGCCGGCGCGGGCTCCGACGACGCGGTTCTCGAGCGGCTGTGGCGCGGCAAGGCCCGCCTGCTGCTGGTCACCGATGGTCCGGAACCCATGCGCTGGTTCACCCGCAGCGCGCGCGGCACGCTGAAGGGTTACAGCGTCGACGCCGTCGATACCACCGCGGCGGGTGACGCCTTCGTGGGCGGCCTGCTCGCACGCCTGGCCGCGGAAGAAGTCACGCCGGAGCGGTTCGACGCGCTTGTCGCCGACGAAGCCCGCCTCGTGGGCCTCATCCGCTTCGCAGCGGCCGCCGGCGCGATCACCGCGACGCGCAAGGGCTCGTTCACCGCCATTCCCGACCAGGCCGAAGTGAAGGCCTTCATGGAGAAGCACGCATGACGACCGTCCCCCTCCCCGATTTCCACTCCGTCGATGTGCTGCGCGACCATGTCGCGAAGACGATGGCGTTCTACAAGCCGAACGAGGTCGATCCCGCCGGCGGTTTCTTCCATTACTTCAAGGACGACGGCACGGTGTACGACCGCAGCCATCGCCACCTCGTTTCCAGCACGCGTTTCGTGTTCAACCACGCCATGGCCTACCTCGAGTTCAAGAAGCCCGAGGACAAGGACCTGGCCATGCACGGCCTGAAGTACCTGCGCGACGTGCATCGCAATCCCGAGACCGGCGGTTACGCCTGGACCATCGCCGACGGCAAGCGCGACGACCAGATGAACCACTGCTACGGCCTGGCATTCATGCTGCTGGCGTATTCGTGTGGCGTGAAGGTCGGCTTCGACGAGGCGCGCGGCTGGCAGGACGAGATCTGGAACCTGCTCGAACAGCGCTACTGGGAGCCGGCGCACGGCCTGTACCGGGACGAGGCCGACAAGGACTGGAACTTCACCGGCTACCGCGGCCAGAACGCGAACATGCACATGACCGAGGCGATGATCGCCGCGTGGGAAGCCACGAAGGACGACCGCTACCTCGATCGCGCCATGCTCCTTGCGAACAACATGACCCAGCGCCAGGCAGGCCTGACGCCGCAGAAGCTCATCTGGGAGCACTACCACGAGGACTGGTCGATCGACTGGGAATACAACCTCGACAATCCCAAGCACCTGTTCCGTCCGTGGGGCTTCCAGCCCGGTCACCAGACCGAATGGGCCAAGCTGCTGATGATGCTGGAGCGCTACACGAAGGGCACGCCGCGTCATAAGGCCTGGCTGGTTCCCACGGCGAAGCATCTTTTCGACGAAGCGCTCGACAAGGCCTGGGACAAGGAATACGGCGGCATCGCCTATGGCTTCGCCCCGGAGGGCGAGGTGTGCGACGACGACAAGTACTTCTGGGTGCAAGCCGAATCGCTCGCCGCCGCGCAGCTGTTGTTCGAGACCACCGGCGAGAAGGCATACGACGAGTGGTACGAGAAGATCTGGGCGTACAGCTGGCAGCACCTCGTCGACCATAAGTACGGCGCGTGGTACCGCATCCTGAAGCGGAACAACGAGAAGTACGACGACGAGAAGAGCCCGGCCGGCAAGACGGATTACCACACCATGGGCGCATGCTACGAGG
>NZ_JBNDHZ010000044.1:0-36083 GCF_056755355.1 Luteibacter sp. HAY1-4A | reverse complement strand
GTTCGAGAACGTGCCGGTGATCGCGCGCAAGCTGGAAACGCTGCGTGCGGTGGGACTCGACTACATCAAACTCGGACAGAGCGCCACCACGCTTTCGGGCGGCGAGGCGCAGCGTGTGAAGCTCTCGAAGGAACTGTCCAAGCGCGACACGGGCAGCACGCTGTACATCCTCGACGAGCCCACCACCGGCCTGCACTTCCACGACATCGAACAGCTGCTCGACGTGCTGCACCAACTGGTGGAACACGGCAACACGGTGGTCGTGATCGAGCACAACCTCGACGTGATCAAGACGGCGGACTGGCTGATCGACCTGGGCCCCGAAGGCGGTGCCGGCGGTGGCCGTATCCTGGTCAGCGGCACACCCGAAACCGTGGCCGCCACGAAGTCGTCGCATACCGGACGCTTCCTGTTGCCGCATCTGAAGCCGTCGCGCCCGGCGGCGAAGGCCGCGGCAAAGACAACAGCCAAAGCACCGGCCAAGACCGCCGCCAAGAAGACGACCGCCAAGCCGGTCGCCGCCAAGAAGAAAAGGACCGCATGAGCACCGAAGCCTCGCTGAATCCCGCGCCCATTCCGCTGTTCATCACGCCGATGGACGTGCGCTGGCAAGACCTCGACGCGTACAACCACGTCAACAACGCCAACTACCTGGTCTATCTCCAGGAAGCGCGACTGAAGTGGCTGAAGGACATTCCGGGTGAGTGGTACAGCCCGTCGGCGGCACCGGTGATGGCGCACAGCGAACTCAACTACCGCCTGCCGATCGAATGGCCGGGGGACATCCAGGTCGAACTGTTCGTCAATCGCATGGGCAACAGCTCGATGACCATCGGTCACCGCATCCTGGACAGCAACGACCCCACGCGCATCCACTGCGACGGCAGCGTCACCGTGGTGTGGATCGACACCCGCAGCGGGCGACCCGTGCCGCTGCCCCAAGCGGTCCGCGACGCGGTGGCGGAAGCCGAGCGCGGCTGAGAATTCCGAAAGGAATCGGGGCTAGGCCTTGGCTCTGTGTGGGAGCCGCTTCAGCGGCGATGGGTGCTCGCGGCAAGCTCGCCCGCTGCCGCGGGATCGCCGGCGTAGCCGGCTCCCACAAGGTGATGCCTGGCTTTCGCATCATTCATGTGCCACCGGTATGATCCGCGAGGGTCTACATGGAGAGCACCATGCTGCAACGTTCCCTCGTCCTCGCGATCGCCTGTGCCGTCGCCCTTCCCGCCGTCGCCGCTGACGAGCGCACCGCGCTCACCCTGTACCGCGCCGATGGCGACCAGCTGTTCTCCACGGGCGGCGACGCCGTATCGGGCGACGGGTATGCCGTCGTACACGAGCGGCGCTCCTTCGACCTCAAGGGTGGCACCCAGGACCTCTCGATCGACGGCCTTCCGTCCGCGCTCGACAGCGAAGCGCTGTCGCTGCGCTTTCCCGGCAAGGAAACCCGCGTCGTGTCGCAGCGCCTGCTGCTCGGCCAGGGCTTCGACGGTGCGGTAGCCGGCCTCGTGGGCCATAACGTCAGCGTCATCGGCGAGAGCGGCCAGCCCATCGCCAGCGGCACGCTGGTCCGTGGCGGCGACGCGCTCGTGGTGCGCGAAGCGAATGGCCAGGCCACCCTGGTCCGCCAGTACGCCGCCCTGCGCGCGGCCGACAGCACAGACTTCGCCCGCGGCTCCACGTTGCAGGTACGCGTGACCGGCGGCAATACCGGCAAGGCAAACGCCCAGCTCGACTATCCAACGTCCGGCCTGGGCTGGCGCGGCGCCTATGTGGCCACGCTCCAGCCGGGCAATGCCTGCCGCATGACCTTCGACGCCGCCGCCAGCATCGCCAACCGCAGCGGCCGTGACTGGAAGGACGTGACCTTGAAGCTCATCGCCGGTGAGGCGCGCCGTGCGAAGACGCCGCCGCGACCGCAGGTCCAGGACCGCATGTTCGCGTTCAAGGCTGCCGCCGCGCCGGAAGCCACGCCCTCCCAGGCGACCCTCGGCGACCTTCGCACCTACACGCTCCCCGCCGCCGTCGACCTGCCTGACGGCAGCGTCACGCAAACCCCCTTGTACGAACGCCGCACGCTCGACTGCGAGCGGCAGGCGCTGTACGACTCGCAGGCCGGCGGCTGGTTCCCGCCGCGTCCGAACGTGGAGAAGCAGACGGTGCCGCCCGCCAACGGCATCCCGGTAGTCTCGAACCTTCGTTTCAAGGCCTTCGACAGCCTGCCCGCGGGTTACGTGCGCGTGCTCACCACCGACCGCGACGGCAATGCCGAACTGCTGGGCGAAGGACGCATCGAAGACACGCCGAAGAACCAGGACAGCACCGTGTCACTCGGCAATGCCTTCGACCTCACGGCGGCACGCGAGCAGACGGCTTTCACCGTCGACGAAGCCGCGCATCGCATCGACGAGGGCTTCCGCGTCGTGCTGTCCAACGCCGGCGATACCGCGCGCACCATCACCGTGCACGAGCATCCGAACCGCTGGCGTGCGTGGAAGGTCACCTCGTCGTCGGTGAAGCCGACGAAGGTGTCGCCGGAACTGCTGGAGTTCAAGGTGGAGGTGCCGGCCAACGGCAGCGCCACCCTGGACTACGCCGTGCAGTACACCTGGGTAGAGGCCGACCTCGCACGGTAAGCGCGCAACTGCACCATAATCGGACGAAACCACCAACGGACCACGATCATGCTCGATATCCTTCCGCACGACGGCGGCATCCATGAAATCCGCATGGCGCGGGCACCGGTGAACGCCTTCGACATCGGTCTGGTCCAGGCGCTGCGCGAGGCCATCGTCGATGCGCCGTCCAACGGTGCCCGCGGCATCGTGCTGTCCGGCGCGCAGGGCATGTTTTCCGCTGGCGTGGACGTACCGGCACTGATCCAGCGCGATCGCGCCGGCGTCCGGGAATTCTGGGACGAGTTCTTCGCCCTGTGCGGCGCCATCGCCACATCCACCGTGCCCACGGTCGCTGCGATCACCGGGCATAGCCCGGCAGGCGGTGCCGTGGTTTCCCTGTTCTGCGACTACCGCGTCATGGCGCACGGCGTCTACAAGATCGGGCTCAACGAAGTCCAGGTGGGCTTGTCGGTGCCCGAGCCCATTCAGTTCGCCATGCGCCGCATCGTCGGTGCGTATCGCGCCGAGCGCCTGCTCGTGGCGGGCGCCATGGTCGACGCGGAGCAGGCGCACGCGATCGGGCTGGTCGATGAACTGGCGACCGTGGAGCAAGTGGTGATCCGCGCCACGCAATGGCTGGAAGATCTCCTGAAGCTTCCGACGAAAGCCATGCTGCGCACGCGCGCCATCGCGCGCGCCGACCTGGTCGCGGTATGGGGCGACACGACGAACCTGCTCGACCCGGGCTTCATCGACGACTTCTTCGGCGACGAAACGCAGACGGTGCTGAAGGCGCTGGTTGCGCGGTTGAAGTCGAAGTAGCCCGCACGCATTGTGTAGGAGCCGCCATGGCGGCGAGAGACACTCGCGACAACGTCGCATCTGCCCTGTGGGAGCCGCTTCAGCGGCGATACGCGCTCGCGAGAGTGCCCGCTGCGCGGGATCGCCGGCGTAGCCGGCTCCCACAGGGGCTGCGACTACAGGAACGCGGTGATACCCGCGACACCTTGCGCGGCGTGCACCTGCGCTTCCTGCACTTCCTTCGGGCCAACGCCACCCAGCGCGTAGACAGGCAGCGAGGCGGCTTCGGCCAGCCGGCCGAAACGTGGCCATCCGAGGGGCTCCACCCCGGGATGGCTTGCCGTCGCGAATACCGGCGACAGCGTGGCGAAATCGCATCCGAGGCGCGAGGCCAGTTCGAGTTCCTCCGCGTCGTGGCACGACGCGCCCACGGGAACGGACAACGCTAGCGGCCGTTCCGTCCATTCGCGCAGTTGCCCGGCCGCCAGATGGACCCCGATGCCGAGCGCCTGCGCCCCGGCCACGTCGCGGTTCAACAACAACTGCGCGCCGTGGCGGTGCACCTCGGCCATGACGTCCGCGGCCACGCGGCGCACGGTATCGAGGGGCTGCGCCGGCAGTCGCAGCTGCAGAAGGCGCTCGCCCCGCGCAAGGGCCGCGTGTATCCACGCGACCGCCTGGGCAGGCGTGGCGTCGGCCGGGCTGATCGGGTAGTGCCAGGGCAGGCGCAGCGCGGCCAGGATCGGCCGGTCGGCCGGTGCGAGCAAGGCCGCATCGATGGCGGCCGGCTCATGCCAAGCGATGGCCGCCGCGTCCAGCGCCTGCGGCTCGCCGTGCCAGCGGCGCACCAACACCGCCTCCAGCAACATGTCGCGGTCGCCGTAGCGCCACGGCACCCGGACCAGCGCCTCGAAGGCAGCGGGATCGACGGCGATGCCGAGCTCTTCGTCCAGTTCGCGCTCGAGGGCGGCCACGGCGGTCTCGCCGGGCTCGAGCTTCCCTCCCGGGAACTCCCACATGCCCGCCAGATGTTTACCCGGCGGCCGCTGCGCGATGAGGATGCGTCCGCTGGCGTCGACGAGGACGCCGGCGACCACGTGCATCAGCGCACCCGATGCGTGTCACCGGCCCTGTCACGGAGAGGATGTTCACGCTCCACGGCGTGGTTCCGCACGTATTCGACCATGTCGAACGCGTACGGATGCTCCGCGTCCGCCTTGTGGCGCACCCGGGACACTTCCGTCCAGTCCTTGAAGTCGATGCCCGGGAAAAAGACGTCCGCACCGTCCACGGCCGCATACACCCAGGTCAGGTACAGCGTGCTGGCGAGCGGCAGGGCCTCGCGGAACACCTCGCCTCCGCCGATCACCATGAGTCCGGTGTGCCCGCAGCTGGCCTGCGCTTCCTGGATCGAGCGCACGGTGACCTGGCCGGGATAAGGCGCCTCGCCCTTTCGCGTCAGCACGTAGTTGTCGCGATCCGGCAGCGGCTTGCCGATGGATTCGGCGGTCTTGCGGCCCATCAGGACGGCCTTGTCCTTGGTGAGCTTCTTGAAGTAGCGCAGGTCGTCGGGAAGATGCCAGGGCAGGCCGCCCTTTTTGCCGATGGCAAAGTTTTCGTCGAGCGCGGCAACCAGGTGAACAGCCATGGAACTTCCTTCGCGGTGAGTTGGCACGATCGGGGCCGACGGCCCCGCGGTGCAAATAGTAGTCCTCCGCGTCCGGGGACGAAACCGAATGCGGGCCGCCCGGATCGCGATTCCCTGCGGACGGCAGGCCTCAGGCGTGCGGCCAGAACCGGGTGAGCGGGGGATCGGAGCCGAGGACCGGGTCGAGGTCGGGGTATGGGAGCGTGGCGATGCGTTCCAGCTTGGCGGCATCCGGCGCTTCACGACAGATGTCCCATTCCTGTCCATCGGGATAGGCACCCACCATCTGGAAATCGTCGGAAGCGGCCAGACTGCGATGCCCGGTTCCCGCCGGCAGGAGCACGACGTCGCCACGGCCGACGGCCACTTCTTTTCCACCGGGGCCGCCGAGAACCAGCGTGGCGGAACCCGCGCTGCATCCGAGCACCTCGTGCGCGGAAGAATGATAGTGGTGGTAGTCGTACACGCCGTCGCGCCAACGCGGTACCCACCCATGGCCGGCGAACAAGGTCTCGAACGCCGTCGCCACGTCGCCTTGCGTCAGCACCCCGCGGTAGAGGAGCACGGGAAGGCGCGGATGGTTGGGTATCCAGTCATGCGGCGAAAAATGCAGGCTCTCCGGTGTCATGCGTCGGTCTCCGATGCGGCGTCGAGGCAATGATGCATCGGGCACCGTGGAAGCGAAGTCATGGGCGGGATCGTATCCTCCAAGACGCCACGCGGTTTTATGGGTTTCATGCGCGCCAGGGACGAAACGACGCCATCGCGCGCAGGACTTTGCATTCCCACTGCTCCGCATTCGCGCGGAGCCAATCGAAGGGTAATGTCATGCCATCCGACCTCGCGCCAGCGAACCGCTGGCCCTTTGTGACCGTTACCGCGTTGACCGCCGCCATGGCGGTCATGCTCCCCTCACCCGTTCACGCAGCGGCCCCGTCCGCGCCAGCCAACTCCCCCGTCGTCGCCACCGGCGAAGCCCGAACCGGCATTCCAACATCGGCCGCCGACACGCCGGCTGCCACGCCGAACGACGACACCTCGATACGGCCTTTCCCGAAGGTGCACGTCTCCGACGAGGCGCTTGCCGATCTGCGCCGGCGAATCGCCGCTACGCGATGGCCGTCGAAGGAAACCGTGGACGACACGTCGCAGGGTGTGCAGCTCGCCACCATGCGCAAGCTGGCGGAGTACTGGCAGTCCAGCTACGACTGGCGCAAGGTGGAGGCGCGCCTGAATGCGTTGCCGCAGTTCGTCACGACGATCGACGGCGTGGACATCCATTTCATCCACGTGCGTTCGAAGAACAAGAACGCGCTTCCGGTCATCATCACCCACGGCTGGCCCGGTTCGATCGTGGAACAGTTGAAGGTGATCGAACCGTTGACCAACCCGACCGCGCATGGAGGCTCGGCCACCGATGCCTTCGACGTGGTGATTCCCTCGCTGCCCGGCTACGGCTATTCCGGCAAGCCCACCACGACCGGCTGGGATCCGGTGCGCATTGCGCGTGCCTGGATCGTGTTGATGAAACGCCTGGGCTACAAGCAGTTTGTCGCGCAGGGCGGCGACTGGGGGGATGCCGTATCGGAACAGATGGCGGTGATCGCCCCGCCCGAGCTGCTCGCGATCCATACGAACATGCCGGCAACCGTGCCTGACGATATCGCCAAGGCGCTGTCGGCTGGACAACCCGCGCCGGGCGGACTGTCCGCCGATGAGCGGAACGCCTATGAACAACTCGACTTCTTCTACAAGCATGGACTGGGCTATGCCCAGGAAATGACGAACAAGCCGCAGACGCTTTATGCGTTGGAGGACTCTCCGGTCGGGCTCGCCGCATGGATGCTGGACCACGACATACGCAGCTACGAACTCATCGCCCGCGTGTTCGACGGCAAGAAGGAAGGACTCTCACGCGACGACGTGCTCGACAATGTGACCCTGTACTGGTTCACGAATACCGCGGTGTCGTCCGCACGGCTGTACTGGGAGAACAAGCTGGCTTTCTTCGAGCCGAAGCACCTGAAGATCCCCGTTGCCGTCAGCGTCTTCCCCGACGAGATCTATGCCGCGCCGAAGACCTGGGCCGAAAAAGCGTTTCCGAAGTTGATCCATTACAACCGGCTTCCGAAAGGCGGTCACTTCGCGGCCTGGGAACAGCCCGACGCATTCGTCGCCGAACTGCGCGCGTCGTTCAAATCGGTCCGGCCATAGGCCCCACGCCACGTGTCGCGCTAGGCGTCGCTCTCTTTCCCGCTGTGCGCGACGATCGGCTTTTCCGGAGCAGGTCGCGCCATCGCCCGGCCGAAGGTGCCGACGGCACGGGCGAGCGGCGTCAGCGTCCGCCAGAGTTCGTCGTCGTTGAGCAGATGGTAGACGCCGCGCACGCCGGGCGCGGCGTCGTCGGCCTTGCCCCCCGCGCTGTCGAGCGCAGCCGCGGCTTCGCGAACCGCCTCCGCGAACTTGTACACCGCTCCCGGCGGTACTTTCCCCAGCACCATCGCAAGGGCCGACACGTTCTGCATGACGTTGCGTGCACCTTCGGTTTCCAGACCCTTGACCACGATCGCGGCGATGTCCTGATTCCTCGCCACGATGTCGTTCGCCAGGCGCAGCACGCCGTGCCGGTGCAGGGTGTCCAACAACCTCTCCCATTCCTCGCGCGCCGTCGTTTCGGTACGTACGGGTGTGGGCTTGAAGTCCAGGGGCTCGGCCATCACAGCGTCTCCGGGTGCTCGATATGCCGCGGGGGCTCTTCGTATTCCGGGCGCTGCCACTTCGCACCGGCGTCCGGGCCACCGTTCGGCGTGCGCTGCCCATAGCGGAAGTTATGGTAGGGCAAGGCGGGCTCGCCCTTCGGGCGCGGCAGTTTCTCGATGCGCACCGCCAGCTCCTTGTAGCCAGGCGTGTTCACGTCCGGGTCGTGGTGTTCGCCGGTCAAGGCGTTCACGCCGGGCTTGGAGTGGTGGATCGGAAGGAACAGCGTATTCCCCCGCACCCGCTCCGTGACTACGGCACGCACTTCGATACTGGCGCGCCGAGACGTCACCTTCAGCCACGTACCGTCTTCGATGCCTCGTTCGCGGGCAAGGTCCGGGCCGATCTCCACGAACCAGTCAGGCGACAGGTGATCGATGCGTCCGCCGCGTCCAGTCTGGTTTCGGGACTGGAAATGCTCGAGCAGGCGGCCGTTGTCCAGCATGAGGTCGAAGGTTTCATCGGGTTCCTCGCCCGGCGCTTTCCATTCCAGCGGATACAGTTTCGCCTTGCCGTCGGGGAATTTGAACTTCTCCGTATAAAGCAACGGGGTGTCCGTGCCGTCGGCCGCTACAGGCCACTGCAACGACTTCCAGCCGTCGAGGCGCTCATAGCTCACGCCGGCGAACATCTCCGCGATGCCGGCACACTCATGCATCACATCGGCGGGACCCGTGTAGCCCCAGTCGTAGCCGAGCCGCTTCGCCACCTCGTTCAGGATCCACCAGTCCGGCCGGCTGTCGCCCAGCGGAGGCATCACCTGGTGGAAGCGCTGGATGCGGCGCTCCGTATTCGTGAAGGTGCCTTCTTTCTCCACGCTGGGGCAGGCCGGCAGCACCACGTCCGCGAACTGGGCGGTGCGGCCCAGGAACATGTCCTGCACGATGAAGAAGTCGATCCCTGCAAACGCCTTTTCCACGTTCGCGGTGTCGGCGTCAGAGATAGCGGTCTCCTCGCCGATCACCCACATCGCCTTGACGTTCCCCTTCCCCGCCTCCACGACCATGCCGAAGTTGTCGAGACCCGGCTCGTTCGACAGGCGCTCCGCCGGAACGTCCCACGCCTTCGCCCACTTCGCGCGCATGGCTTCATCGGTGACTTTTTCGTAGCCGGGATAGACGTCCTTCAAGCAGCCGAAATCGCTCGCGCCCTGTACGTTGTTGTGGCCACGCATGGGATACCCGCCAGTACCCGGACGCCCGTAGTTGCCTGTGACCAGCAGCAGGTTCGACAGCGCGGTACTCGTGTCCGATCCGTGCGTGTGCTGCGTGATACCCATGGCCCACAGCAGACACACGCTTCCGGCCTCCGCGATCATCCGGGCCGCTTCCACCAGCCGCTCGCGCGCCACGCCGGTCATCGTTTCCGCGAATTCCATCGTGAACGGATCGAGCGAACGACGGTATTCGTCCAGCCCGTTCACACGCTCCTCAAGGAATGCGGTGTCGGCGAGGCCTTCGTCGAGGATGTAGCGCGCCGTCGCGCTTGCCCAGACCAGATCGGAGCTGGATTTCACCGGCAGGTACAGATTGGCGCGCTCGGCCATCTCGTGTCGCCGCGGATCGACGACAAGCAGCTTCTGCCCCCGCAACTTGTGCGCGCGCTTGATGCGCGAAGCTATTACCGGGTGGCATTCGGCCGTGTTCGAACCCACCAGCACGACCAGGTCGGCCTTTTCGATGTCCTTGATCGACCCGGCGTCGCCGCCGTAGCCCACGGTGCGGAAAAGCCCCATCGTGGCGGGGTTCTGGCAGTAGCGTGACGAGTTGTCCACGCTGTTGGTGCCGAAGATCAGGCGGGCAATCTTCTGCGTCAGGTAGGCCTCTTCGTTGCTCGCCTTGCTCGACCCGATGAAACCCAGTGCCTTCGGCCCGTATTGCGCGTGCACCTCGCGAAGGCGATTCGCCACCAGGTCCAGCGCCTCGTCCCAGCTGGCCTCGCGGAAGGCGCCGTTCTCCCGGATGAGCGGGTGGGTAAGGCGGTCGGGACTGTTCACGAAGTCCCAGCCGAACTTGCCCTTCACGCAGGTGGATATGCCATTGGCTGGCGCGTCGACCACCGGCTGCACCTTCAGGATGTGCCGGTCCCGCGTCACCATTTCGAACGAGCAGCCCACGCCGCAATAGGTGCATACCGTCTTCGTGCGGCGAATCTCGGCCTGTCGCATCGAGGCGTCGATTTCGGATAGTGCTGTGACCGGGCGCGCGCCCGTGGTGTTCTCGAGCGACTTCACCAGCTCGATGAGCGGGCGCTTCACCCGTTGCTCCATCGCGGTGAACGGGCCGGCGTCCGGCTGCATGGTCTTTTCCAGCAGCGCGTTGCAGGGACATACCGTGACGCAATGGCCGCAGGACACGCAGCTGGACTGGTCGATGGGCCGCCCGCCGTCCCACAGCACGCGCGGATGCTCCGACGCGTAGTCGATGCTGAGGGTCTCGTTGACTTCGACGTTCTGGCACGCTTCGACGCAGCGGCCGCACAGGATGCACTGGTCCGGATCGTAAGTGTAGAAGGGGTTGCTGCCGTCCTTCGCATACGGCTTGCGCACAAAGGGATAGCGTTGGATCGGTATGTCCATCGCGGCGACCGTGTTGTGCAGCGTGCAGTCGCCGAGGTTGTGTTCGCACACGGTGCAGTAGAGCTCGTGCTTCGCCAGCAGCCGGTCCATCCCTTCCTCGCGCGCGGCGAGGGACCTTTCCCCGCGCGTCTCCACCCTCGTGCCAGCCGTGGCGACATGCTCGCAGCTGCGCACCAGTTCGCCGTCCACTTCCACCCAGCATGTGTCGCACGTTTTCAACGGACCCAGGGCCTCGTTGTAGCAGACGCGCGGCACGTCGACGCCGTGCCGGACGAGCGCGTCGACAAGGCGTTCTCCCTCGCGAACGAGACGAGGTATGCCGTCGACGACAATGCTGGGAGCGTGGACTGACATGGTGCCCTCCTGCGGCCGATCCACTATCGAGCGTGGGCGGGTAAGCGGCCACGTCACGTGTAAGACGCGCGTTTCGCGGCTTCACGAAGCGCGCACGGCAACGCCACTAGCGTGAATGCGTTGCACCGGGACCCGAGGGAGATGGCACAGATATTCCACCCGCGTTCCGGTCTCTACGCGAAGCTGGTCATGCTGGCGTCCGTCGTCGTCGTTGCGGCCGCGGTGTTCGCCTGGCGTGGCGTCACCGCCGAACCGGACAGCGAAAACGAGGCCGTGGAACAGCCGGTACCTTTCAGCCACCAGCACCATGTGAGCGAGGTCGGCATCGACTGCCGCTACTGCCACGCCACCGTGGAGACCGATGCGTTCGCCGGCATGCCGCCGATCTCCACCTGCATGACCTGCCATTCGCAACTTTTTACGGACCAGCCGCCATTCGGGCCCCTGGTGGAAAGCTGGCGCACCGGCGTGCCGCTGCGCTGGAACCGCGTCTACGACCTGCCCGGCTTCGTGTATTTCGACCACTCCATCCACGTCGCGAAGGGCGTGGGCTGCGTGTCGTGCCACGGGCGCGTGGATCGTATGCCGCTCATGCGCCGCGTCGCGCCGCTGTCGATGGAGTGGTGCCTGGACTGCCATCGCCATCCGGAACGTTTCGTGCGGACACGCGACGAGGTGTTCGTCATGGACGACCGGAAGCCGGGCGACGACGAGGCGCTGGGGACGCATCTGGTGGACGCGTACCGGATCGATCGGCGCCGCCTCACGGATTGCTCGGTATGCCATCGATGAATCCGACCGATACCTTGCGCGACGCATTGCCGCCGCCCGGCACGCCCCTCTTCTGGCGTGCCCTCGACGAACTCGCGGCCGCCCCGGAGGGACGCGCGCTCATCACCGCGGCGTGGCCATCGTTGGCGGAACTCGAACCGGCGCTCGACCGACGCGGTTTCCTGCGCCTGCTCGCCGCATCGCTGGCCTTCGCGGGCCTGGCTGCCTGCTCGGGTCCGCCGCCGGAGCACATCGTTCCGCAGCTGGGGCGCAACGGCCGCTCGGTGCCGCGTTCGGCGCGTTACGCCACGGCCATCGCCACCGGCGGCGATGTGGTGGGTGTAATCGTGGCGTTGCGTGACGGCCGGCCGGTGAAGATCGAAGGCAATCCGCGCCACCCGGCCAGCCTGGGCGGCAGCGACGCGCGCATGCAGGCGGCGGTGCTGGACCTGTGGGATCCGGCGCGCTCGGATGCACCGCGCCGCGAGGGCGTGCCGTCCAGTTGGGCCGCCTTCGAAGGCGAGGCAGCGGCGTTCCGCCAGCAGTTCGGGGAAGGTGGCGATGGCCTGCGCATCCTGAGCGGCGCCATCGTGTCGCCCACCCTCGCGCGCCAGCGCGATGCGCTCCTTGCGCGCTATCCGGCAGCACGCTGGCACGTGCACGAGCCGGCGCAGGGCCGGCCACTGGACGTCTGGCCGGACCTGTCGAAGGCCCGGATCGTCGTGTCCTTCGATGCCGACCCGCTCGGCAGCTTTCCGGGCCGTGTGCGCCATGCGCGCGACTTCGCGGCCGCGCGCGGCGACGCAGGCGCGATGTCCCGCCTTTACGCCATCGAACCGTCGCCGTCGCTCACGGGCCGCAATGCGGACCACCTTTGGCCGGTGGCAGCGAGCGCACTGCCCGCGATCGCCGCCGGGCTTGCCGCCGCCCTGGGCGTGCATGCCGACGTGCCTGACCTCGACCCTGCCGACCGCGAGCGCATCGCCGTCATCGCGGACGATCTGCGCGCGAATGCCGGTGCATCCCTGGTCCTGGCGGGCCCGTCCCAGCCATCCGGCGTGCACGATCTCGTCCATGCGATGAACGCCGTGCTGGGCAACGAAGGACATACCGTGCGTAGCGTGCCGGTCGACGACGCGGAACGACCGCTCGCCGAACTCCTCGCGGACATGCGCGCGGGCCGCGTCGACACCCTCGTGCTCCTGGAAACCAATCCGGCGTACACATCGCCGGGTTTTGCCGAAGCCATGCGCCACGTGCCGCGGACGGTGCACCTGGGGCGCTATCGAGATGAAACCGCGGACGTCGCGCATTGGCACCTTCCGGCGCTCCATCCACTTGAAACCTGGTCGGACCTGCGCACGCCCGATGGCGTCGTCAGCATCGTACAGCCCGTGCTCGCTCCTCTAGCGGATGCGCGCTCGGCGCACGACGTGTTGGATCTACTCATGGGCGCCGTGACGGCCGATCCGCTGAAGCGGGTACGCGCGACGTGGTCGAACCTGGACGACGATGCGTGGACGGCGGCGCTACGCGATGGTGTCGTTCCGCAGGCCGTAAACCCTGTAGGAGCCGCCATGGCGGCGAGGCAAGCGCGCGACACCGTTACACCGAGGCACGATGCTCTCGCCGCCATGGCGGCTCCTACAGGGGCGGCGGAGACGTTGGAGTTGGTGTTTCGCCCCGACGACTATCTCTGGGATGGGCGTCATGCGGGTAACGCGTGGTTGCAGGAACTGCCGCGCCCCGTCACGTCGCTCACCTGGGGCAACGCCGCCTGGATTTCCCCTGCCCTTGCCGCGAAGCGCGGTCTGCGCGATGGCGACATGGTGCGCCTTGCGCTGGGGGAGCAACACGTGGAAGCCCCTGTGCTCATCGTGCCAGGGCAAGCCACAAACAGCATCACCGTCACCTTTGGTTACGGACGGCGAAGCGGCATCGCCGATGGCCTCGGCTACGACGCCTACGCCTTGCGCGAACATGACGAGCTCTGGCACGTGGCGGGCGTCGAACTGACCCCGCTGGGTCGCCGCGCGACGCTCGCCTCCACGCAGATGCACCAGGACATGGGGCGACGCGACATCGTACGTACGGGCACCCCGGCGCATCCTCCACTCGGAAGCGACAAGGTGCCGGCGAGCTTCTATCCCGACGCACCGTCCGGCGAATACCGCTGGGGCATGAACATCGACCTCAACGCATGCATCGGCTGCAACGCCTGCACGATCGCCTGCCAGGCGGAAAACAACATACCCGTCGTGGGCAAGGAGGAAGTGGCGCGGGGCCGCCGCATGCACTGGATCCGCGTGGATCGCTACCACGAAGGCACCGCCTCGGCACCGCGCACCTACCACCAGCCGGTGCCCTGCATGCACTGCGAACACGCGCCGTGCGAAGTCGTGTGTCCCGTGGAAGCGACAGTGCACGACAGCGAGGGCTTGAACCTCCAGGTCTACAACCGTTGCGTCGGCACGCGCTTCTGCTCCAACAACTGCCCGTACAAGGTGCGCCGTTTCAACTTCCTGCAGTACGCCGACCTCGCAAACGAAAGCCTGAAGGCCATGCGCAATCCGGAAGTTACCGTGCGCTCCCGCGGTGTCATGGAGAAGTGCACGTACTGCGTGCAGCGCATCGAACGCGCCCACATCGACGCCGATCGCGAGGGACGGCGCATCGGCGCCGGCGAAGTAACCACGGCATGCCAGGACGCCTGCCCTACCCGCGCCATCGTTTTCGGCGATCTCGGCGACACCGCCAGCGACGTCGCCAAGGCGCATCGCTCGCCGCGGCGGTATGTGCTGCTGGAGGAACTGAACACCCGGCCGCGCACGTCCTACCTCGGGGCGTTGCGAAACCCCAACCCGGCATGGAGGGACGCATGAGCGATCGCGAACCCGCGCATGCCGCCACGCCCGCGGAGGTGACCGACCTCGTGACGGGCATCGTGCTCGACCGGCGCGGCGGCACCGCCTGGATGGTGGCCACCGGCGTCGCGTCGCTGCTGACGGCGCTGCTCGTCGCCGCCATCGCGGTGCTGCTGGGCCGCGGTGTCGGTATCTGGGGCGTGACGATGCCGGTGGCCTGGGGCTTCGCCATCGCCAACTATGTCTGGTGGATCGGCATCGGCATGGCAGGCACGTTCATTTCCGCAGCGCTGTACCTCACCCGGCAGGGGTGGCGCTCCGCGCTCAATCGCTTCGCCGAAGCGATGACGGTGTTCGCCCTGGCGGTGTCCGCACTCTTTCCGATCTTGCACCTGGGGCGCCCCTGGTTCGCCTACTGGCTGGCACCTTACCCCGACCGCATGGGGCTTTGGCCGCAATGGCGCAGCGCACTGGTGTGGGATTTCTTCGCCATCGGCGCATACGTGGTCGTGTCGGTCATCTACTTCTACGTGGGGCTCGTGCCGGACTTCGCCGCCGTTCGCGATCGCGCAAGGTCGCGGGGGAAGCAGCTCGTCTACGGCTTGCTTGCGATGGGCTGGCGCGGCGAGGCGCGGGAATGGGAGCGGCATGCCACGTTGGCCAGGATCCTTGCCGGATTGGCAGTGCCGCTCGTGTTCTCCGTGCACAGCATGGTGGCACTGGATTTCTCCGAGGGACTGCTGCCGGGCTGGCACTCGACGATCTTCCCGCCGTTCTTCGTGGCTGGTGCGTTGTTCTCGGGTGCGGCGATGGTCATGGTGCTGGCTGTGATTCTGCGCCGCGCCTATGCGCTGCACGAGTTCATCACCGACGAGCACCTGGACAAGCTCGCGAAGATGATGCTCGCGGTAGGCTGGGTCGTGACGTACGGCTATGCCGCCGAAATCTTCACCGCGTACTACGGCGGCGATCCCTATGAGCTGGCGATGCAGCGCCATCGCCTGCAAGGCGCGTACGCATGGCTGTTCTGGGCCACCATTGCCTGCAACAGCCTGTCGATCCAGGCGCTCTGGTGGCCGCGCGTACGCACCCATCCGCTGGCGCTGGTCACGATCGCCCTGCTCGTGCTGGTCGGCATGTGGCTGGAGCGATTCATGCTCATCGTCACCAGCCTGTACCGGGATTTCTTGCCTTCGAGTTGGGGCATGTTTCATCCCACGGCCTGGGATGCCGCCTTCCTGGCCGGCTCGGTCGGGCTTTTCGCGCTGCTGTTCCTCGTCTTCGTGCGCATCGCCCCGGTGCTGTCGATCGCGGAATTGCGCCGGCACGCCGCCGAACGCGTGGACAAGCGGCCATGAACGCACACGGACGCCTGCTGCAAGTGCGTGACGCGCACGCGCTCGCCGATGCAATCGACACGTTGCACGGCCTTGGCTACACGCGGCTGGAGGCGTTCTCGCCGTATGCCGTGGACGGACTGATGGAGAAGCTCGGGCCGCCCCCGAAGCGCATTCCGGCGGCGGCCCTGGCCGGTGGGCTCGCCGGCGGCATCGGCATGTTGTGGCTCCAGTATCACGCCGCCGTCGTCGACTACCCGTTGAACGTCGGGGGCCGTCCCGCGGCGAGCTGGCCGGCGTTCCTGCCTTCGGCAATCGAAGTCACGATCCTCTTTGCGGTCCTCGCGGCATACGTGGTCTATCTGGTGAGCAGCCGGTTGCCCACCCTCTATCGACCGGAGTTCAACGTTGAATGGTTCGAGGAAGCCAGCCGCGACGGATTCCTCCTGCTGATCCGCGCGGACGATCCGCGCTGGGACGCCCACCAGGTTGCCGAGGATGTCGCTGCGCTCGAACCGATGCGACACGCGGAGGTGCCGGCATGATTCGCCATGCGATCGTACCGGTGCTCCTCCTGCTTGCAGGTTGCGAGCGCGGCATGCACCAGATGTACGACCAGCCGCGTTACGAGCGCGGCGGCGAGGCGCCGCTGTTCGCCGACGGCGTCGCCGCGCGAACACCTCCGCGCGGCAGCGTCGCCACGACCGGTCCGGAAGCGATGCCGCCGCCACCGGCCCTCACCGAAGCCATGCTCGAGCGCGGACGCGAGCGTTACACCATCTACTGCACACCCTGTCACGGTGCGGGCGGCGACGGCGACGGGATGGTGGTACGTCGAGGCTTTCCGCGGCCCCCGAGCTATCACGAGCAGCGGCTGCGCGACGCCGACGACCGGCACATCTACGAAGTCATCACCCATGGCTGGGGTGTGATGTATCCCTATGCCGACCGCATCCCGCCCGCCGACCGACAGGCCATCGTCACTTACATCCGCGCGTTGCAGTTCAGCCGGCATGCGCCGGTGGATCGCCTTCAGCCGGAGGACATCGCGCGGCTCCGCGACCTTCCGGACGCGGGAGGCCGGCAATGATCCTGCATGCATACCTCACGGCGTGGTTGCTGGTTACCGGAGCGAGCGTGGGCGGCATCGCATGGCAGGCCATCCACCGCCTTACCGGAGGCACCTGGGGCGACGATCTCGCTATCCGTTGGCGGTGGTTGCGTCTGTGGCTTCCACTGGCGGCGCTCGCCGCTATCCCCTTGCTCGTGGGTGCGCACCATCTCTTTCCTTGGATAGACGAACCGCCGGAAGAAGCGCGGCTTTGGTATCTGAACTACGCGGGCCTGGTCTGGCGGACCATCGCCTGCTTCCTGGCTTGGTCGGCGGCATGGTGGCTGCTCGCCCGGGGGCCGGCGGCGAGCCTCATCCTGTGGCTGTTCGCCTGCGGTGTCTTCGCGAACGACTGGATCGTGTCGCTCGCGCCCGAGTGGCGTTCGTCGGTGATGGGACTGGTCGTTGCGCTGGGCCAGTTGCTGCTGGGACTTGCCGTGCCACTCGTTATGCGCACGCGGCACGAATCCTCCGAAACGCCGGTACAGGTGCGGCGCGACCAGTCGTCGTTGCTTTTCGCGGCGTGCCTGGGTTGGATGTACCTCGTCGGCATCGACTATCTCACGGCCTGGATGGCCGACCTGCCCTATGAAACGGCCTGGTACCTTCCCCGCACCGAAGGCACCTGGGCCGTCGTCGCGGTCGCGGTCATCGTGGCGCAAGGCATCGTCCCTTTCCTGCTGCTCCTGGTGCAACGCGCGAAGGCATGGCCCGGCGTGGTGCGCATCGCAGCCGCTTCCGTGCTGGTGGGCCAGGCGTGTCACGTTGCCTGGATGGTGATGCCATGAGCCACGAACCACAGGCCCTGGCCAGCGGCCGTCTGGCGCGGCTCGCGGCGATCCTCGCAGGATCGACCATGGCGGTGCTCGCCCTCTGCTTCGTCCTCTGGCGCGCGTGGGTCACGGCGCCCGAGCCGGCCCATCGTCCGGGCGAGCCGAACCTGCAGGCGGAGCCGCGCCGCGACCTGGAGATGTTTCGCCGCCAGCAAAGAAACACGGACGAATGGGGTTGGGTGGATCGCCAGCACGGGATCGCTAGGATTCCGGTAGCGCGGGCCATGCAGCTGATGGCCGAAAACGGGAAGCGGAAGCCATGACCGTGCGTCGGGGCGAGATCTTTCTGCGAGGCGCCGTCCTTCTGGTGGCGCTGGTCTTCCTCACAGTCGCGGAAGCCTACGCAGGCATCCCGCCGCCGCGTGACCTCGACGCGCGTGCCGGCTTCGACCAGCACATCGGTGCGAGCCTACCGATGGACGCACCGCTCACAGACACCGACGGCCGCGCGACATCGCTGGCGGCGATGGCAAACGGCAAGCCCCTGCTCCTCGCCTTCGGCTATTACCGCTGCCCCAACCTCTGCGACCTGACCCTGCATGCCATCGCATCGGCCGTGACCAAGCTGCCGTTGCATGTCGGCGACGACTACGCCGTGGCCTTCGTGAGCATCGCGCCCGACGAGACGGCCGCCGACGCACGCGAGGCTCGGGAGATGCTCGTCCGGATGTCGCCCGGCGGGCACCCGGAGCGCTGGCATTGGGCGACTGCCCATCCGGAAGCCATTGCCATGCTCACTCGCAGCGTAGGCTTCCGTTATTTCAAGGATCCACGCGACGGCCAGTATGTGCATCCCGCGGGTGTAGTCGTCATCGCCCCGGATGGGCGCGTGGCGCAGTACTTCTTCGGCCTTGACTACGACGCGCATGCGCTGCGCCTCGCATTGGTCGATGCGTCGCAGGGCCGCCTCGGCAACGTCATCGACCGCCTGGTGCTGCTGTGCTGCGGCTACGATCCGTCCACCGGGCGGTACAGCCTGCTCGTGTCGCGCATCATGATCGCGCTGGGGTGCGCCTTCCTGCTCGCCATGGCGCTCGGTGGCCTGTGGCTGCGACGGAGGGCGCCATGAGCTTCCTGCCAGAGGCTTCCACTTTCGCAGGCCGCATCGACGGCCTGTTCTACGCGATGCTAGGCCTGTCGACGCTGGTGGTGGTGGCCGTCTTCGCGACCATGCTGGTGTTCGCCATACGGTTCCGCCGCGGCAGGAACGTGAACCGGAGCGGCGAATCGCACCGCGACCTGGGTATCGAACTGACCTGGACGCTCGTTCCCTTCGCGCTGTTCCTTGGCATCTTCGTGTGGAGCATTCGCCTCTGGATCGACATGCGCACGCCACCCGCCGATGCGACGACGATCCACGTGGTCGGCAAGCAATGGATGTGGGAGTTCGAACACCCCGACGGACAGCGCGAGATCGACACGCTGCACCTCACCACCGGACAGCCCGTACGCCTGGTGATGATTTCCCAGGACGTGATCCACGACGTCTCCATACCCGCGTTCCGCGTGAAGCAGGACGTGCTTCCGGGCCGCTACACGCAGATGTGGTTCACGCCGACGCGCGCGGGCACCTATGATCTTTTCTGCGCCGAATACTGCGGTACCGACCATTCGCGCATGGGCGGCGTGGTCGTCGTGCAGACACCGGCGGAGCATGCGAGGTGGCTTGCCAGCCACGCCAGCGGATCGCTGGCCGACCAGGGCCGCGTGCTTTTCACCCGCTACGGCTGCGCCGGCTGTCACGATGCCGGCTCGTCGGTGCATGCGCCGCGGCTGGAAGGGCTTTATGGCAGCACCGTTCCTCTCGCCGACGGCCGTCAGGTGCTGGCCGACGATCGCTACCTGCACGACTCCATCACCTTGCCGGGCAGCGAGGTGGCCGCCGGCTACCCGCCCGTGATGCCCAGTTACAAGGACCGCATCGACGAGGCCGATATCCTCGCCCTCGTCGCCTACCTCAAGGTCCGTGGCACGGACCGGGAGACCCCGCATGCATCCCGCTGAACACGCCGCGTCCAGTTACCTCACGGACGGCAACACGCTGCGCTCCTGGCTGGCGACGCACGACCACAAGCGCATCGCGATCCTCTACGCGATCTCCATCACGTTCTTCTTTTTCCTTGGCGGCCTCGCCGCGGCGCTGATCCGCCTGGAACTGGCCACGCCCGCCGGCGACGTGATGAGCCCGGAAACGTACAACAAGACCTTCACCTTCCACGGCGTGGTGATGGTGTGGTTCTTCCTCATCCCGTCGATACCGGCCACGCTCGGCAACTTCCTCCTGCCCATCATGATCGGCGCGCGCGACGTCGCCTTTCCGCGCCTGAACCTCTTCAGCTGGTACCTGTACATGGCCGGCGGCATCTTCACCGTGGCCTGCCTGCTCCTCGGCGGCGTGGATACCGGCTGGACGTTCTACACGCCCTTCTCCACGATGTTCTCCAACTCGAATGTGATGCTTACCGTCGTGGGCGTGTTCATCGTCGGATTCTCGTCGATCCTCACCGGGCTCAATTTCATCGTCACGATCCACACCATGCGCACCCGCGGCATGACATGGTTTCGGCTGCCGCTCTTCGTCTGGTCGATGTATGGGGTATCGCTGGTGATGCTGCTCGCCACACCCGTCCTCGCCATGACGCTGGCTCTGATCGCAGCGGAGCGGCTGCTCGGCGTGGGCATCTTCGATCCGGCGCTCGGTGGCGACCCGCTGCTGTTCCAGCACTTCTTCTGGTTCTACTCGCACCCGGCGGTGTACATCATGGTGCTGCCGGCCATGGGCGTCGTCAGCGAACTCATCACGGCCAGCGTGCGCCGGAAGATCTTCGGTTACCGTTTCATGGTGTATTCGATCATCGGCATCGCGGTCATCGGCTTCCTGGTGTGGGGACACCACATGTTCGTGGCCGGACAGTCGATGTATGCCAGCATCGTGTTCTCTATCCTGAGCTTCATCATCGCCGTGCCGTCGGCCATCAAGGTATTCAACTGGACGGCCACGCTCTACAAGGGCGACATCGCCTTCAATGCCCCGATGATCTATGCCCTGGGATTCGTCGGCCTGTTCATGCTCGGCGGGCTCACCGGCCTGTTCCTGGCCGCGACCGCGCTCGACGTGAACCTCACCGACACCTACTTCGTCGTCGCCCACTTCCACTACATCATGGTCGGCGGCTCCGTGATGGCCTACCTCGGCGGCATCCACTTCTGGTGGCCCAAGATCACCGGGCGGATGTTCTCCGAGGCATGGGCGCGCTTCGCGGCCATCCTCATGTTCCTCGGCTTCAACCTCACGTTCTTCCCGCAGTTCCTTGCCGGTGCCGAGGGCATGCCGAGGCGTTATCACCAGTACCCCGCCGAATTCGGCCTGCTGAACGTGCTGTCTTCGGCCGGGGCAGTATTGCTCGCGGCGTCTTACCTCCTCCCCATCGGCTACTTCCTCTGGTCGCTGCGCTTCGGCGAGCGCGCGGGGAACGACCCATGGGGCGCGGAAGGGCTGGAATGGACGACCCCTTCGCCTCCGCCGACGCACAATTTCGAAGAGCCGCCCGTCGTTACCGACGGCCCCTACGCGTACACGCATCCATGACAACCACCCCGTCCCGCACTGCCGAGCAGTTCGACGACGTCGCGCAGCAACGCGACGCGGCGACGCTCGGCATGTGGGCCTTCCTGGCGACCGAGGTGTTGTTCTTCGGTGTTCTGTTCGCGGCGTACACGGTATGCCGCGTGCTATGGCCGGACGCCTTCGCCTCCGCCAGCCGGCACACCGACCTCACCCTGGGCGGCATCGAAACGGGGGTGCTGCTGACCAGCAGCTTCACCGTGGCGCTGGCCGTCCGCGACGTGCAGCTTGGTGGAAGGCGCCTGGCCACGGCGCTGCTCTGTGCCACGGCCCTGCTCGGCGTCGCCTTCCTTGCCATCCACGGCCTGGAGTACTACGACGATTACAAGGCTGCGGTGATCCCGGGCATCCGTTACGAAGAAGTCGGAGGCCTCGCCTCGCAGCAGCGCCTGTTCTTTTTCCTTTACTACGTGACGACCGGCTTCCACGGCTTGCACGTCGCCATCGGCGTGGTGCTACTGCTCACGATGGCGGTGCGCACGCACCGAGCGGAGTTCGCGCCGGAATACCACACGCCGCTGGAAGTGAGCGCACTCTACTGGCACCTCGTCGACATCGTGTGGATCTTCGTCTTCCCGCTCTACTACCAGGTGGGTCGGGCATGAGCGAACGGCCTCCGTCGCTGCTGGCACACGTGGCCGCGCTGGTGGCCCTGTCGGTGCTACTCGTCCTGAGCATCGTCGTCTCCCGCATTCATCTGGGCACATGGAACACCGTGGCCGGCCCCGCCATCGCGGCGGCAAAAGCCGCCATCGTGGTGTTCTTCTTCATGAAGCTGCGCCGGAGCGCCCCCGCCATTCACTTCGCGGCCTGCGTCGGCGTGGCCTGGCTGGCGATCATGATCGCGCTGACGCTGGGGGACTTCCTGATGCGGCTGCCGGTGATCGTGCGGTAGCGAAACTTGCGAAGGGCGAACACTATCGCGATGGCATACGCTCGTCGTTATATCCGACAGGTTGCGCTATCTTCAAAGCGATAAGTCGTCAAGAGTGACAACTGCATTCCAACCCGCGGGCACGAGAGCTTCCCCATTCATGACCATAGAGCGGCATCCCACAAATTCGATGGACGAGAGACGACCTGACTCGCACCAAGCTCTCGCCTCGATCGACTCGTTCAGTTCGAGGTGTGTCAACTCCACGACGCCAATGACGAACCTTGTTTGCTTCTGAAGCACAGGCAGCGGCAGATACGGATTTCGCTCGGTCCCGCGCATCTTAAAGGTCACTTTGGATCCATCGGAAGATCGATCTATCCTAGAGATCGCCGCAACTTGCTGGTCCCAAACATCTTTTTCAACTCGCGGAAGCCGCATGGCAATGCTGGTCAAGACTTCGCGCTCCAGCAGCGTCAGACGTGCCCTGTCATCCAAACGCCTGAAGTGTGCAAGAGATAACGGTACGCCGACCAACATGGATATGACGTACAGGTCCACAATGTAATCGCCAGTCCACGGCATACCCAAAGACATTGCAGAAAAATGGACGGCAAACGCGAGTGCGGTGGACGCAACACTGACGACCAGTACCGCGTTGATTGCGCGACGCGTACTCATACTCAAATCTAGCTCCGATGTACGGCGATGACCGAGCAACAACTGCAGGGATACATGAATTGCGTGAAAAGTAGCTATTTACCGAACTTTTCGGCGATCAACCGCGCAAAAATCGCACATGCTATCGCACTGACGAGCACAAGAAGGCTTCCCAAGTTTTTCTGAAGAAAACCTTGAAAAAAAACAAAGGGTACAAGGACCAATGTGTAGATCCATATCTTCCTCATCAGTGACATCCGCAGCTGTCGACGCCGAAACCATCCGTCACTGCGTTACCCGCCACCTTCACCCCTTGCAGTCCAGCCTGGGGGATTAGGACATCAGCAATTTTTGTCTTATGGGAGGAGATGCGTCCCTGAATCTCGAAATTAAACGTCCGCGCATTGGTAGTCACTTCATGTATTTCACGCAAATCGGAAACGTTATCGGCAGTAGCAGTACCGGAAGGTATATTTCAAACCATATTTTTCTCGCCGTTTCGTAATCTGTGGTAAGAAGAACAATATGAAAGACAACAAACGTTATGCCAAAGGACATGCCATACGCGCCAACTAACAGCTTGCAAAGACGAGTTGCGAACTTCATTACTTGGAGCATCCGCATGAACTCCAATTCACTTCATCGACGGCACTACTGCCTGCTGTGGTTCCCGCTCCAAATTCGAGACCATGCTGCCTTCCACCAGACAGTGATGACCGGGCACCCGCGTGCCGTGGACGAGCCAACGTTCGACCATTTCCTCCGAGTTGAATGAAGGAAAAGCCGTAACCTCGGCCAATAGCCATGCCAGCGCTGAAGACTGAGAACCAACCTTCCAAGACATTCGGGTCGATGTCCTCAAGCCTGTCATTTAGGACAATTGATCCGGTGGTAGTAGAGACGGGCGGCATGATCTTGAGACTAAGCCCCATGGAAGGGCCGCGAGCATCCACCGATACGCTCGCTTTCCTACCGCCGACACACTCCGACTCAAGTAGGAAGCGATAATATGCTCCTCCGAAAGGAGCTGTGAATCCGGCGGCCTCTACGGTTCCGCTCCACTGGACGAGACCTAGCGGGTCTACATACTTCATCGGCGACAGACCCGCGTAAACATACGGGTTAATCCCCCCAGCCAACCCAATCGGATCGACCTGGATATACCGCCCCGCATCCGCGTCGTAATCGCGCTGGTAGTTGTAGTACAGCCCCGTCACCGCGTCATAACGCTGCCCCGGAAAACGCAGGTCGAACACGAAGCGCACACCATCGCCATCGGGATCTTCATCCGGCGCTGCCGTACCGAACGGATCGTCGCTCGGGCGCCAGCGCCACACTGTTACGTTACGTGTCGGATCAACGACGGCGCGCGGGCTGCCCAGGTGATCGGGCTGAACGTGATAAAGCTTCGTGCCCTCGATAAGGCCGACGAGGTAGTCGCCCATCCACACGGCCTGCCGCACGATGCGCCCGGCGCTGTCGTAATCTGCCAACCAGTGGCCTTGCTCGTCGTAGAGCCACAAGCTCGCCGCCTTACCCGCCTCGGTGCGCATGACGCGCTGTCCAGCGGCGTCGTATCCGTAGCTGACGAGTGTGCGCCCCTGTTCACTCGCCGATGCCAGCCGTCCTGACGCATCGTAGGCCAGCGTGGCATCGCCGATGCCGATCGTATTGCCGGCGGCGTCGTAGCGGCGGTTCTTGCCATCGGCCGAATTCAGGCGATGGCTGCGGAGATCGTACAGGTAAGTGTGGCGAACGCCACCGGCTGTCATCGCCGTGCGGTCGCCGGTGTTGTCGTAATCGAAACGGCGCAGTTCCTCACCCGAACTGAACGACTTCACCGAGGTCAGGAAGCCAAGACCATCGTGATCGAACCGGAAAGCAGCAGCCCGCGACACCTGCGAGGCGACTTCCCCGCCCGGCGTGTAACCCACCGTGTAAAGCGCATCGTCCAGACCGCCCCATGACACGATACGGCCGCTCTTGTCGCGGTTGGCGTACAACTCCTTGCCGTCGCCGTAACGCCAGCTTTCGATCAGGTCGAACGGACGATATGCCACGCTGGTGATGAGCGCGTTCTCCGCTGCCCCGGCCGGGGTGACCGAAACGCCCGTGACGGAGCCGTCCTTGTCATATTGATAGGCAGTGCGCGCACCGCCGGCGATGGCGACTGCCTCGATGCGCCCGGCCTTGGAGTGGCGATAGGACACATCGACCGTCGTCGATGCCCAGCGCTGGACCTTGCGCGTGACATGGCCTGGGGCGTCGTAGCAGTACGCCGTGCGGCTATCGCCCTGGCTTATGGCCGATAGTCGTCCCAATGCATGGCGCTGGCCTGCCGGACAGGCCGGGTCGGCGGTGTCGTAGGTGTACGTGGCCTGGATGCCACCGTCGTACTGCACGAGGGTGGGCCGACCGAGCGCATCGCGGGTGACTTGGAAGCTACCCACGCCGCCCGCACCCTCGTGGCGGACGACGAGGCCCGCCGCGTCGTGCTCGTCGAGCGAGGTGCCCGCGTCAGGGCTGTCGACATTGCCCAGGTCACCCAGGCCCGTGGTCAGGTACCGCGTGCTCAGTCCCTTGGGATCTTCAATGGCTGCGAGCTGGTCGAGGGGGTCATACGCGGCCTTGCTGACGGCACCGACACCGCCGACATCGCGAATGGCCTCACGCAACCGGCCCAACGCGTCGTAACTGGACGAATCGCGCCGACCGTCGGCGTCGGTCATACCGGTGGGGCGCCCAAGCTCGTCGTAGGTATAGCGGGTGACGGCGCCTTCTCGCGCCTCCGTCTCCACGCGGCCAAGCGCGTCGAACGTCCGTGTGAGCTGAAGCTTCAGTGCGAAACTGTCATAGCCCTCTTCCTTGACGCGCTGGCCCGCGGCATCCAGCTGAAAGCGGAGGCGGTGGTTCGACGGGTTGGCCACCTGGACCAAGCGGCCCGCCTTGTCGTACTCGAAGCTCAGGGTGATGCCATCGGCGTCGGTCACGGAGGCGATGTCGCCGCGCGGGTTGTACGTCAGTGCGGTGATAGCGATAACGCCATCGGGACGGGTTTCCTTCGCCTCGGTCAGCCATCCGCGCGGGGTGTAGCTATAGGTGAAGCTGCTACCCTGCTCATCCTTGTGGGAACGGATGCGGCCGGCGGCATCGTAGGTGAGGATTTCCGTGGTGTGGCCGAGTGCGTTTTCGATCTTCCACAGGTCGCCCTTGCGGTAGTCGCAGGGACCTGACGCACAGTTAGCCGCTTCCGCGGGACGGTAGGTATACCGCGCGAGCGTGGCAAGTTTGTCGCTGTCGCTGCGTGGTCCCTCCTGGTGCAGCAACCGGCCGTCGGCGTCGTAAGCCATGCGCCATGCACGCGACAGGGTCAATGGCGCACCCGGAACGGCCGGATCGATCGCGCCCAATACCTCGTTGCCGAGAAGATTGCCCGCCGCATCGTAGCTGTAGCGTTCTTCGCGGCCCGGCCACGTCACGCGCGCCGGCCGACGCAGCGTCGGATGCCACTCGGTGGCTATATGTCGCGCGTCCGGAGTACCCACCGCCTCGGTGCGTTCGAGTTCGCTGCCGTCCTCATCGTGCACGTACTCGGTGGCACGTCCGTCGAAATCGACCCGACGCGACACCATGCCATTGTCGTCATAGGTGATCGAGGCATTGGCCGCGCCACAGCCTGCGCCGCCCGGCTGGTCGACACCGACGAGGCGCCGCACGCCGCGTACCTCGGCGTAGCGATAACGATGCACCGCCTTCATCGGGCCCGATACCGCAACGGTGCCGTCGGCTTCCCGGGCCAGCGACACCGCGCCGACGCCGCCGATATGTTCACTACCGACGGCACGGCCGTCGGTGTCGTAGGTAAAGGTGGCGAAGCGTTCGCCAGTTTCGTCATAGATAGCGGTGAGCGCGTGCGAGCCGGCTCCCCCGCCATGGCCTTGCTCGTTGTAGCGATAGTCGTGGAACGAGTTGTCCGCGTAGGTTGCGCGAACAAGGTCGGCGCTCCTGCCGGCATCCGATGCTTCGGAATAGCTATACGTCACCGCCACGCCATTCCCATCGGCGACTGTCGATGTTCGGCGGGCATCGTCATACGTGAAGGCAAGCTTTCGGCCCTGCAGGTCGGAGGCTTCGATCAACCCGCCGCCGTCGTCATAGCGCAGGTTCACCTGGCGACTGGTTCCGGCGTCCACGGCGACAAGACGGCCGTTCGCGTCGTAGGCTTCCGTCTCACCACTGTTGGTGCGATACAACCATCCGTCGCCATCGCGAGACAGGTGGCCGCGGGGATCGGCGACGCTGCGGAAGCCGCCATCCTTTTCGACAAAGTCGAGGCGTTCGCCTGTATGGCGCTGCAATCGGATCGTCGTGATCGCCTGGCCTGTGACCGGTGCGAGCGAACGGTCATACGTGCCGCGCCAACGGCTGCCAAGGCGAGCGGTCGCGGGCAAGGTTTGCTTTTTCTCGTCGCCGACGATGCCGCTGTTGTAGTAGCGGGACCAGCGCAACGGTGAGCCACCCGTGGCGACTATGTCTTCCACTTCCTGGTACTTGTTGTTTAGGCCGACGTTGATGGGGTTGCCGGCATTGGGGCGGGTTTCGCAGTCGCCCGGGCCTAGATCGGACTGGTTTTCCGTTTCGGTTTCAGGGCTGGGGCCAAGGCAAAATGCCGTTCCATAAATCGGCGGTGCAACCCGCCTATTCTCATAGGGGCCACGTGTCACACCGTGCTCTACGATGTATAGCGAAGGAGAGGTCGCGCAGGTGAAATAGTGGTAGCCCCAGGCGGTGAAGTTGTATCTATTCCCGTCAGAATGCGTTCCACGATAATGCGCAAGGTAAAGCGAATTAAAATATGAGGTCTTTTGAAACTCGCAGTCGGAATGACCGAAACGAGCACAGTCCCGCTCAATTACTGTCAAGGCGGCTTCGCGCAAGTCGGTAAAGTACTGAACCGGATAACCAGCGACGGCGACCTCATACTCGAAGTATGGGTCGGTATTGAACGCCCACACCCGACCTATAGAAAAAGAAAAGGCGACCGCACATAGCGCACCCTTCGTTATGCTTCGCATGCAGCCACCATTGGTATGAACTGGGGCGCGAGTCTATGTACGGGAAGTCCTACTGTCTGCCGTCCCATCGTAAGTTGACGAACTTTTCAGAAAAGTTCTACTCGCACGGGACGATATATAGACGGCACCTACTGACACCATTAGTCAGATCTTTTTGATCCCCGCTGCACGCCCCATTCATCCCCAAGGTGCGAAATCTCCGGCACCACGCGCACAGCGCGGCTAACTCGGAGTGACACCATGAATCGCATGCATCGCCGTTTCCTCGTCGCCGCCCTCGCGGCTGCCGTCCTTTCGCCGGCGGCCGCCTTCGCCCAGGACACCGCCGCTGCGGGATCGTCGAAGGTAGCGGCCTCCGCCGACACCGAGTTCGTTCGGAAGGCCAGCGCCTCGGGCATGGCGGAGGTGGCCCTCGGTCAGCTGGGCGCGTCGCAGGGCAACTCGGCCGCCACGAAGTCGTTTGGCGAGCAGATGGTCAAGGACCACACCGCCGCCAACGACGAGCTGAAGAGCATCGCCAGCGGCAAGAACCTCACTGTTTCGCCGGCGCCCATGGCCGCCGACAAGGAAGCCGCGGACGCCATGGCCAAGAAGTCCGGGGACGCTTTCGATAAGGCATTCGCAAAGAAGATGGTGGCCGATCACCAGAAGGCGGTCGCGCTCTTCACCAAGGAATCGACGAACGGCAAGGACCCGGAACTGAAGGCCTTCGCGACGAAGACCCTGCCGACGCTGAAGGAACACCTGGAGATGGCGAAGAAGCTTCCGGGCGGTTCCGGCTCGAGCGCAATGGCCGGCGATAGCCACTGATCGACGCTTACAACCTGTGTCGCACCGTCACGCGGTGTGGCACAGGTCGCTTGCGCAAAGTCACACCGCGACCGGCGCCTTGATGGCCGGGTGCGGATCGTAGTCCGCGATGGCCACGTCTTCAAAGCGGAAAGCGAAGATGTCGCGCACTTCGGGGTTCAAGACCAGCTTCGGCAGCGGACGCGGTTCACGCCCCAGTTGCTTTTTCGCCTGCTCCACATGATTGGAATACAGGTGCGCATCGCCCAGCGTGTGCACGAAATCGCCCGGTTCCAGCCCGGTGACCTGCGCCACCATATGCGTGAGCAGCGCATAGCTGGCGATGTTGAACGGGATGCCGAGGAAGATGTCGCCCGAACGCTGGTACAGCTGGCACGACAGCCTGCCGTTCGCCACGTAGAACTGGAACATCGTGTGGCAGGGCATCAATGCCATCTTCGGCAGCTCGCCCACGTTCCACGCCGAGACGATCAGGCGGCGGGAATCCGGATTCCTCTTGATTTCGTCCACCACCCAGGCGATCTGGTCGACCACGCGGCCGTCGGCCGTGGGCCACGCGCGCCACTGACGGCCATAGACGGGCCCGAGGTCGCCATTGGCATCCGCCCATTCGTCCCAGATGCTGACGCCATGCTCCTTCAGGTACGCGATGTTCGTATCGCCCTGCAGGAACCAGATCAGCTCGTGCACGATCGACTTGAGATGCAGTTTCTTGGTCGTGACGAGGGGAAATCCCTTCGACAGGTCGTAACGCATCTGCCAGCCGAACACGCTGCGCGTGCCGGTGCCGGTACGGTCCGATTTCTCGGCGCCGTGGTCGAGGACGTGACGGAGGAGTTCGAGATAGGGCTGCATGCGACGAACGATATCAGGTGGCGGCCGCCGCGACCGGCGCGGCGGGGGCATAAGGAGCGCGGCGCGACATCGCGAGCAACAGGATGCCGACGGCGATCAGCGGAAGGGACAGTATCTGGCCCATCGTGACCCAGCCGAAGGCGAGGTAACCGAGCTGCGGATCGGGCACGCGCACGAATTCGATGGTGAAACGGAACAGGCCGTAGAGCAGCCCGAACAGGCCGGACACCGCGTAACGGGGACGCGGCTTCATCGAGAATAGCCAGAGCACCGCGAACAACACCACGCCTTCGAGGGCGAACTCGTAAAGCGGATTCGGATGCCGCGGCAGCGCGTCGGGTGCGTGCGGAAAGATCATGCCGATGGGCAGGTCGGTGGGCTTGCCCCACAGCTCGCCGTTGATGAAATTGCCCAGGCGGCCGAGGCCCAGGCCCAGCGGCACGAGCGGCGCCACGAAGTCCACGGTGTCGAAGAACTTCATGCCGTTGCGCCGCGACCACCACAGGCCCGCCACCAGCACGCCAAGCAGACCGCCGTGGAAGGACATGCCGCCGTCCCATACGCGGAAGATCGCCAGCGGGTCGGTCCAGATCCAGTCGATGGCCGTGTAGAACAACATGTAGCCCACGCGCCCGCCGAGGACCACGCCCATCATCGCGTAGAACATGAGGTCGCCGAAGCGGTCGGCGCTGACCGGCAACCGCCCCTGGCGGCGGCGGTATTCGCCCAGCGCCCAGCCGCCGAGGAATCCGCCCAGGTACATCAGGCCGTACCAGTGGACCTGGACCGGGCCGAGGGAAAACGCGACAGGGTCGATATCGACGACGAACGGAGTGGCCATGCAGGTGCCTGGATCGAAAGCAGGCGCCAAGTGTAACGCCGGGCTTGCCGCAGGTCGCCTTGTGGCGGACACCCGGATCGGCTATATCGGCGTTCAGGAACCGTCCGGGGGGACGGCGATACGGATCCGTCGATCCAAAGGGGAAATCCATGCGTTACCGCTTCGTGCGGCCCATGCTGGCCGCGCTGTGCCTTGCCTCGACCGCGGCCGCGGCTACCGACCTCATTCCAGTGGGCGATTTCGCCCGGCGCATGCCGCTCACCGGCCCGCGCCTGTCGCCCGACGGCCAGTACGTGTCGATGGCCTACCACGACCCGGACGGCAAGACGCACGGCCTGGCGATCTACCGTGTAGGCGACATGAGCAAGCCCGTGACCCTTATCAAGATGCCGCCGTACGAAATGCCCGCGCACATGGCCTGGGCAAGCTCGACCCGACTGGTGGTCGCCCGTGGCAAGGTCGACGGTTCGATCGGCCAGGCGCGGTACACCGGCGAGCTGATGGCCATCGACGTGGACGGCAAGAACCCCGACTACCTCTACGGGTTCGAAGGGTATGGCAAGCGTGCCGCCACCCGGGCGGTCGACCGCGGCTGGGGCACCATCGAGGGTAGGCCGCCGCAGAGCAACGGCCATTTCTACATGCGCGCCATCGACTGGAACGCCCAGGACAAGAGCACGCTGTACGACGTGGACGCGAAGACCAGCGCGCGCAGGCTGATGGCCGACATCGGCCTCGGCGACATGAGCTTCATGATCGACCCGCAGGGTAACGCGCGCTTCGCCTTCGGCACCGACGACAATTTCAAGTGGGTGGTGTTTCACCGCGACGGCAATGGCTGGACGAAGCTTCCCGACGACACGGCGAAGCAATCATTCCTGCCCATCGCCAAGGTGCCGGGCAGCGAACGCATCTACGCTCGCTTCAGCCCCGAGGGCAAAGGTGGCGAATTCGTCGAACAGGACGAGAACGGCGGCAACCTCAAGGTGATAGCCAAGGACGACTTCAGTGAAGTGACGTCCACGGGCCTGTGGACGCCCGCACCCCTGCGGCCCTTCGGCACGGTCTCCACGACGGGCGTTCCGAAGGCCACGTACATCGATCCGCAGGCCGCGATCTCGAAGCTGCATATGGCGCTTTCGCAGAAATTCCCCGGCAACTTCGTCAGCTTCGTCGACTTCAGTGAAGACGGCGGCCAGTTGATGTTCAAGGTGGCCAGCGACCGCGAGCCCGGCCGCTACATGCTGATCGACACCAAGACCTACAAGGTCACCAAGCTATTCGACGCCGTGCCCTGGATCGATCCCGCGCAGATGGCCGAACGCCGTCCGCTCCGCTTCAAGGCCAGCGACGGCACGGAGCTGGAGGCCATCCTCACCTTCCCCAAGGGCAAGCCGGAGTCGGGGCTGCCGATGGTGCTCCTGCCGCATGGCGGTCCGCACGGTGCCTCCGATGATTGGTTCTTCGAGGAAGACTCGCAGTTCCTCGCCAACCGCGGTTACCTGGTGTTGCAGGTGAACTACCGAGGCTCAGGCGGCCGCGGCGATACCTTCGAACAGGCGGGCTACCTCAAGTGGGGCACGCGCATCCAGGAAGACCTGATCGACGGCGTGAAGTGGGCCATTGCCGAGCATTATGCCGACCCGAACCGGGTATGCGTGTTCGGCGCCAGCTTCGGCGGCTATTCCGCGTTGATGAGCACCATCCGCGCGCCCGGCATGTTCAAGTGCGCGGTGGGCTACGACGGCATCTACGACCTCGACATGATGTACAACAAGGGCGACATCAAGGATCGCAAGAGCGGCCGCAGCTACCTGACCACCGTGATCGGCAAGGACGCGGCCGACCTTGCCGCGAACTCGCCCGCCCGCCTTGCCGACAAGATCGGTGTACCCGTGTTCCTCGTGCACGGCGAGGACGACCAGCGCGCGCCGTTCGCCCAGTTCAAGGCCATGAAGGCGGCGCTGGATGCCGCGCACAAGCCCTACGAAGTACTGACCAAGCCGGACGAACGGCACGGCTTCGTGAAGCCGGAGAACGTGGAAGAGTTCTATAACCGGCTGCAGGCGTTCCTCGACAAGAACATCGGCGACGGGAAGGCATCGACAACCGCCGCCGCGCCGTGAACCTGTAGGAGCCGCCATGGCGGCTCCTACAACGGGTGGCCGCCAGCCGCCGGTTGCGCGGCCGGGATGCAGGCGTTATGGTCGCGTGATCGTCGCGCCCGGGTGGGGTATGGCGGGGCTTGGGAGGTTTCGGGGTATGCACGTCAGTTCGGGGCAGAGACGCCACGTCGCGCGGCGACGCGTGGCGCTGGCAACCGCGCTCGTGGTCGCCCTGTCCGGCACCGCTGCGCATGCGCAGCAGACGGCGCCTTCCGCCGAGATGCTCGCTCCGGTAAACGTCACCGTGACCGGTTCCCGCATTCGCGGCACGGACGTGGAAACGGCGCAGCCGGTATTCACCATGGATCGCCAGGCGATCCGCGCCACCGGGCTTACCGATCTGGGCGACATCGTCGCCCGCATGCCCTCGGCCGCCACGCCCGAGGTGACGCCGCAGGACACCCTCTCTTCCAGCAACGACGCAGGCGGGCGCTACGTGAACCTGCGGAACCTGGGTGCCGTGCGCACCCTGGTGCTCGTGAACGGCCGTCGCTGGACGACCAGCCTGGGCGGCCTCACCGATCTCTCGACCATTCCCGTGTCCATCGTGGAACGCATCGAGGTGCTGAAAGACGGCGCCTCGTCCATCTACGGATCGGACGCGATCGGCGGCGTGGTGAACATCGTCACCACCGATCGCTTCGAAGGCGCGTCCGCCGACGTGCTGTACGGGTTGAATGGCCGGGGCGACGGCGCGCAGAAGAACGGGACGTTCACCTGGGGCCGAAGCAGCGAGAAGGCATCGGTCATCCTCGGCGCCGGCTACGAGGACGGCGACGCATTGCACGACAGCGAGCGGTCTTCGACCCGATACGCCTACGGTCCACGGCACCCTGACGCCGGGTTCGGCATGGGGCCGTACGGCGGGGTGATCGATCCGCGCGCGCCGGGCACCGCGGGAGCCGGCGGCTTCGCGCCGGACGGAAGCTGGATCGCCAACCGTTACGTCGTGAACCACCCCGGTGGCGTCGTGGGCGATACGGCGAACCTCGCGAATTACCATCCGTACGACGTCGACAGCAACGACGACAAGTACGCGACCTCGCGCGACATGAGCTTCCGCGCGGGAACGAAGCTGCGCAACCTGTTCGGGACGGGACGCTACAACCTCACCGACGACATCGCCCTGCGCGGCATGGCCACCTACGCCGTGCGCGACACCCGCAGCCAGGCGGCGGGATACCCGCTGGAGGGCGGCTCCGGCCGAACGGACGGGCTCTTCATCGATCCGGACAACGCATACAACCCCTTCCCCGGCTACGCCACGCCCTTCTTCCGCCGCACCACGGAGATGCCACGCATCACCTGGGCGAAGAGCAAGGTGCTGCATGCCGACGCGGGCGCCGAGGGAACCTTCCCCTGGGCGGGCCATACCTGGGCCTGGGACGTCACCTATGCCTATTCCGAGACCCGCGCCAGCCGGACCGCCAGCGGCAACATCGACCTGGTAGCCGCAAGGAAGGCGCTTGGTCCCACCGCGGTGGTCGACGGTCAGACCGTCTGCGCGAATGCGGCGGATCGCGCCGCCGGCTGCGTACCCTGGAACATCCTGGCCGGCCCGGGCGGTACGCCCGACGCCGTGTGGTCGTACGTGGGATCCACCACCACGGCGCGGCAGACCACGCGCACGAACGACATCATCGCCAATCTCACTGGCGGGCTGCTCGACCTGCCGGCGGGTGTCCTCCGTGTCGCCGGCGGTATAGAACACCGCCGCGAGCACGGGCGGTACGAGCCGGACCCGGCGGATTCCGCGGGCCTGACCACGCAGTTGGCCAGCGATCCGACCGATGGGGGATACATCGCGAACGAAGCCTACCTCGAGTTCGACGTGCCCTTGCTTGCCGACCTGCCGCTCGCCCGCGAACTGGCAGTGAACGCTTCCACCCGTTACTCCCACTACACGGCGTTCGGCGGCCGCACGAACGGCAAGTACAGCATCCGCTGGAAGCCATTCGACGACCTGCTGCTGCGCGCGACGTACGCCGAAGGTTTCCGCGCGCCCACGGTCGCGGATCTGTACGCAGGATCGAGCGAGAGCTTCGAGAGCTTCCTCGACCCGTGCGACAGCGTCTACGGTGCGGCGGCCAGCGATGCCGGCGTGCGCTCGCGCTGCGCCGCCGCCGGCGTGCCCGCGAATTATCGGCAGGTAGACCAGTCCGGCGCGCAGATCGGTTCGGCCACCGGCGGACAGAATCCGTCGGCGTTCCGCACCGGCGCGAATCCGGCGCTCAAGCCGGAAACATCCATCACGCGCACCGCGGGGCTCGTGTACAGCCCTTACTTCGTGGACGGGCTGGACCTCACGCTCGACTATTACAAGGTCGACATCGCCGACATCATCACGCCGATTCTGGCCGGCGATATCCTCAATTTCTGCTACGTGCGCAACGATCCCACGTGGTGCGGGCGCTTCGTGCGCGGTGCGGATGGCCGCGTTACCGCACTGGACGAAAGCCTCGCCAACCTCGGCTCGTTGCGTACCGAGGGATACGACCTGGGCCTGCACTACCGCTTCCCCGAAACGCGCTACGGCGAATTCACCGTGCTTTCGGACAGCACCTATCTCAAGGACTACACGCAGATCAGTTCGCCGGGCGCGGCTCCGCGACATCTCGCCGGTTACATGAACGGCGTGCAGGGGCTTTACCGGATTCGTTCCAATCTCGCGCTCGACTGGTCCTGGCGCCGCTTCGGTGCGACGTGGACCACACGTTATTTCTCGGGACTCAAGGACTCCTGCTGGTCCAGCGACACCGAATGCAATCGCCCAGACGAACTGAATGCGCTGACCGGCGTGACCGGCGTCAGCCGCAAGGGCGGCGTCGCCTTCCACGACCTGCAGGTGCGTTGGCAGGCACCGTGGAACGGAAGCTTCCGTTTCGGCGTGAACAACGTGTTCGGCCGCAAGGGGCCGCTGTACTACAACGTATCCAGCGCAGGTGGCGGCAGCCCGCCCTACAACCCCGCGTTCGATATCGACCGCTATTACTACATCGGGTACCAGCAGCGCTTCTGAGTAATTTCGGAAAGTCCATGATTTTTCTGGAATTTCTTGCGTAGTCGGAACCTTCGCGGTACTGTCGAATCACGTCGCGTTCATGCGTAGGGTCTTTGCGACGTTGGGTGTCCCCACACCCTGACCCGACATCCCCATAACGAGCGCCGACCGGCGCTACCAAGAAGCTGTGCAGCTCTGTTGTGAAACAGGGTCAGGGAGAGTTTTGCCTTATGACAAGCATGTTGAAGCGAACCGCGTTCGCCTCGGCCTTAGCCGCCACCTTTTTCGCCGCCACCGCCCACGCGCAGAGCACCCTCGGCGACATCTACGGCAGCGCCGAAGTGAGCCAGACCATCGAGATCGACAACCTCGGCACCGGCGCCAAGCGCATGGTCCCGGTGGGAGAAGACGGCCGCTACCGCGCCACGTCGCTTCCCATCGGCAGCTATCGCGTGAACGTCCAGCAGGATGGCCGCACTGTCGCCAGCCGCGAAATCAGCGTGGTGGC
>NZ_JBNDHZ010000043.1:0-37406 GCF_056755355.1 Luteibacter sp. HAY1-4A | reverse complement strand
GGTCTTGTCGTTGGGGTCGATGATGTCCAGAACGCGCTTGTGCGTACGGGTCTCGTACTGGTCGCGGGCATCTTTGTCGACGTGCGGCGACACCAGAATGGTGTAGCGCTCGATCTTGGTCGGCAGCGGGATCGGGCCGAGGACCGTGGCGCCGGTGCGCTTGGCCGTCTCGACGATTTCGCTGGCCGAACGGTCGATCAGACGATGATCGAACGCCTTGAGCCGGATGCGAATCTTTTGGTTCGCCATAAAACCGTGTCCTGTTATCGAAAGAACGTTCTTGTGATTCGGAGGGGCTTCTCGCCACCCCGCACAACCCAGATTGCTTGTTACGGGTACCGCAACGGGCCGCCCTGGAGCGGCAGAAGCCACCCGGAACGACCCGAAAAAGTCGGGCAGACCGCAATAACGGCCTGCCCAGACAGAAAAGTATAGAATAAGCAACACGATGGGTCAACAGAGCTTGCGCCCCGTGGCCCGTTGCTACCCTACTCGGCATCCTTGCCTGCGAACTCGAAGCACATTCCGTGCGCCTCATTTCGCGTGGTCCGAGGCCTGGTTGAGGCACTCGGGAGTCTTAGCCAGCGGAGTATAGCCGGGAATTTCGGGGAATGGAAGAGGAGTAGATATCTTCCATCAAAAAAAGAGGCGAGGGCTTGCGCCCTCGCCTCTCGTTTTCCCCGAAGGGAAGTGTCGCTTAGGCCGTGACCTTCGCCACCACGCCTGCGCCGACGGTACGGCCGCCTTCGCGAATCGCGAAGCGCAGACCTTCGTCCATGGCGATCGGGTGGATCAGCGTGACGTTCATCTTCACGTTGTCGCCCGGCATCACCATCTCGACGCCTTCCGGCAGCTTCACGGCACCGGTGACGTCGGTGGTGCGGAAGTAGAACTGCGGACGGTAGTTGTTGAAGAACGGGGTGTGGCGGCCGCCCTCGTCCTTCGACAGCACGTACACCTCGGCTTCGAACTGGGTGTGCGGCTTGATCGTGCCCGGCTTGGCCAGCACCTGGCCACGCTCGACGTCGTCGCGCTTCAGGCCGCGGAGCAGCAGACCGGCGTTGTCGCCCGCCTGGCCCTGATCGAGCAGCTTGCGGAACATTTCGATACCCGTGACCGTGGTCTTCTGGGTGTCGCGAATGCCCACGACTTCCACTTCATCGCCGACCTTGATGACGCCGCGCTCGATACGACCCGTGACGACGGTGCCGCGACCCGAGATCGAGAACACGTCTTCCACCGGCATCAGGAACGCCTTGTCCACGTCGCGCTCCGGCGTCGGGATGTAGGTGTCCAGCGCATCGACGAGGTTGATGATCGCCGGCACACCGATCTCGGACTGGTCGCCTTCCAGCGCCAGACGAGCGGAACCCTTGATGATCGGGGTGTCGTCGCCCGGGAACTCGTACTTCGACAGCAGTTCGCGAACTTCCATCTCGACGAGCTCCATGAGCTCGGCGTCGTCGACCATGTCGGCCTTGTTCAGGAACACCACGATGTACGGCACGCCGACCTGACGCGAGAGCAGGATGTGCTCGCGGGTCTGCGGCATCGGGCCGTCGGCGGCCGAGCACACCAGGATCGCGCCGTCCATCTGGGCGGCACCGGTGATCATGTTCTTGACGTAGTCGGCGTGGCCCGGGCAATCGACGTGGGCGTAGTGACGCGTGGCCGATTCGTACTCGACGTGGGCGGTCGAAATCGTGATGCCGCGCGCCTTCTCTTCCGGCGCCGCATCGATCGAACCGTAGTCCTTGAATTCGCCGCCGAAACGCTCGGCGCCGACCTTCGTGAGCGCAGCCGTCAGCGTGGTCTTGCCGTGGTCGACGTGACCGATGGTGCCGACATTGACGTGCGGCTTATTACGCTCGAACTTACCCTTTGCCATGACTCTAAACCTCTAAAAGAACGTTATAAGTTTTGAAGAAGAAGCCCTTATCAGGACTTCTTCATGACCTCGTCCGCGATGTTCTTCGGCGCCGGCTCGTAATGGTCGAATTCCATCGTGAACGTGGCGCGACCCTGGGTCTGCGAACGCAGCGAGGTCGCATAGCCGAACATCTCGCCCAGCGGGATCATCGCGTTGACGGTCTTGCCCGACGGCGTCTCTTCCTGGCCGGTGAGCATGCCGCGACGACGGCTGATGTCGCCCATGACGTCGCCGACGTAGTCTTCCGGCGTCACCACCTCGACCTTCATGATCGGCTCGAGCAGCACCGGATTCGCCTTCGCGAAGCCCTGCTTGAACGCCATCGACGCAGCGAGCTTGAACGCCATTTCCGACGAGTCGACGTCGTGGTACGAACCGAAGACCAGCTTCACCTTCACGCCCACGACCGGGAAGCCGGCCAGCGGACCCGCGGTGATCGTCTCGCGCAGGCCCTTTTCGACCGACGGGATGAATTCCTTCGGAATCACGCCGCCCGTGATGTCGTTGATGAAGAGGAAGTCGTCCTTGATGCCGGCAGCGATCTTCTCGTCCTTGCGATCGGCTTCGCTGATCGGGGACAGCTCGATCACGACGTGACCGTACTGGCCCTTACCACCCGACTGCTTGGCGTGCTTGTAGTCCGACTTGACGTCCGACGCCTGGATGGTCTCGCGGTAGGCCACCTGCGGCTTGCCGACGTTGGCCTCGACGTTGAACTCGCGCTTCATGCGGTCCACCAGGATGTCCAGGTGAAGCTCGCCCATGCCCGAGATGATCGTCTGGCCCGACTCTTCGTCCGTACGGACACGGAAGGACGGATCTTCCGCGGCCAGACGGCCGAGGGCGATACCCATCTTTTCCTGGTCCGACTTGGTCTTCGGCTCGACCGCCATCGAGATCACCGGCTCCGGGAACGACATGCGCTCGAGAGTGATGATGTGATCCTGCGCGCACAGCGTGTCACCGGTCGTGACGTCCTTCAGGCCGACCGCAGCGGCGATGTCGCCGGCGCGGACTTCCTTCAGTTCGTGACGCTCGTTCGCGTGCATCTGCAGGATGCGGCCGATGCGCTCCTTCTTCGACTTGACCGGGTTGTACACCTGGTCACCGGCGTTCAGCGTGCCCGAATAGACACGGAAGAACGTCAGCGCGCCGACGAACGGGTCGGTCATGATCTTGAACGCGAGCGCGGAGAACGGCGCGTCGTCCTTGGCGGGACGCGTATCCGGCTGCTCGTCTTCGTTGACACCTTCGACCGGCGGACGATCGACCGGCGACGGCAGCAGGTTGACGACCGCGTCGAGCATCGCCTGGACGCCCTTGTTCTTGAACGCGGTACCGCAGAAGACCGGGATGATCTCGCTCTTCAGGGTGCGCAGGCGCAGGCCTTCGATGATCTCGGCCTCGGTCAGCTCTTCGCCGCCCAGGTACTTGTCCATCATCTCTTCCGTGGCTTCCGCCGCGGCTTCGATCATGGCGGTACGGGCGTCATTCGACTTCTCGACCAGCTCGGTCGGGATGTCGATGTACTCGAACTTCATGCCCTGGGACTCCATGTCCCACTTGATCGCCTTCATCTTGAGGAGGTCGACGACGCCTTCGAAGTTGTCTTCGGCGCCGATCGGCACCTGCATCGGCACCGGATTGGCGGCCAGACGCGACTTCAGCTGGTCGACGACCTTGTAGAAGTTCGCACCCGTGCGGTCCATCTTGTTGACGAACGCAAGGCGCGGAACCTTGTACCGGTTGGCCTGACGCCACACGGTTTCCGACTGCGGCTGCACGCCACCCACGGCGCAGAGCACGAACACCGCACCGTCGAGCACGCGGAGCGAACGCTCCACTTCGATGGTGAAGTCGACGTGTCCCGGGGTGTCGATGATGTTGAAGCGGTGCTCGGGCAGCGAACGATCCATGCCCTTCCAGAACGCCGTGGTGGCGGCGGAAGTGATGGTGATGCCGCGCTCCTGCTCCTGCTCCATCCAGTCCATCGTCGCCGCACCGTCGTGCACCTCGCCAATCTTATGACTGACGCCGGTGTAGAACAGGATGCGCTCCGTGGTCGTGGTCTTGCCGGCATCGATGTGAGCCATGATGCCGAAGTTGCGGTAGCGCTCGATGGGAGTGGTGCGTGCCACGGTCTTTCCTCAATCTGAAGCTGTATTTACCAGCGGTAATGCGAGAAGGCCTTGTTGGCCTCTGCCATGCGGTGCGTTTCTTCGCGCTTCTTGACGGCGCCGCCACGGGATTCCGAGGCTTCCAGGAGTTCGGCGGCCAGCTTGCGCGGCATGGACGTCTCGCCGCGCTTGCGCGCCGCGTCGATCACCCAGCGCATGGCGAGGGCCATGCGGCGACCCGGACGGACTTCGACCGGCACCTGGTACGTGGCACCGCCGACGCGGCGGGACTTCACCTCGACGGCCGGGGCAATGTTGCCCAGCGCTTTCTCGACGAGCTGCACCGGCTCGGCATGCTTTTCGCCGATGTGCTGCAGCGCGCCGTAGACGATCGATTCGGCGACGGACTTCTTGCCGGACTTCATCACCATATTGATGAAGCGGGCGATCAGCTGGCTTCCGTGCTTCGGGTCCGGGAGGACGACACGGGCGGGATGGGAACCTTTACGCGACATAATTCTTGTCCTTTACTCAGCTCTTCGGGCGCTTGGCGCCGTACTTCGAGCGCGACTTGCGACGCTTGGTCACGCCGGCGCAGTCGAGACTGCCGCGAACCGTGTGGTAACGCACACCGGGGAGATCCTTGACGCGACCGCCGCGGATCAGGACCACCGAGTGCTCCTGAAGATTGTGACCTTCGCCACCGATGTAGCTGATGACTTCGAAACCGTTGGTCAGGCGCACCTTGGCAACCTTACGCAGGGCCGAGTTCGGCTTCTTCGGGGTGGTCGTATAAACGCGCGTGCACACCCCGCGGCGCTGCGGGCTGCTCTGCAGGGCCGGCGAGGCGCTCTTGTACGCCTTCGGACTGCGGGATTTGCGCACCAACTGGTTGACTGTCGTCATGCGAAGCTATTCCTGAGAAACATAAAGGCAGACCGATAGATCGGCCCGCCAGAGAAGCGTTGTTGACGTGCGTGGCCCGCGAAAGCGGGCTGCGCCCATCGTCCCTGAATCCGAACACGAGGCGCTTCCGTGCGCCTCATTTCGTATGTACGAGCAAAACCCGATTACGGGCCTTACTCGGCGCTATCGTTGGACCCGGCGGGGGCTTCTTCGAACGTGACGGCCGGTGCCGAACCCGAGAGGGTTTCGAGCTCCGAGGCCGTCAGGCCGCCCTGGCTACGACGCGAAGCGTGGTATGCCAGACCCGTTCCCGCAGGGATTAGCCGCCCAACAATAACATTTTCCTTCAGGCCCCGCAACGTGTCGCGGGTGCCCCGGACCGCCGCCTCGGTAAGGACGCGGGTGGTCTCCTGGAACGAGGCCGCCGAGATGAACGACTCCGTGGCCAGCGACGCCTTGGTGATGCCCAGCAGGACCGACTCGAACTCGGCGCGACGCTCGCCCCGGGCCTCGGCGCGATCGTTCTCCTCGTTGATCCGGACGCGCTCGACCTGCTCGCCGCGGAGGTACGTGCTGTCGCCGGGCTCGGTGATCTCGACCTTGCGGAGCATCTGGCGAATGATCGCTTCGATGTGCTTGTCGTTGATCTTCACGCCCTGCAGGCGGTACACGTCCTGGATTTCCTTGACCAGGTACGAAGCCAGCGGCTCGACACCCAGCAGGCGCAGGATGTCGTGCGGATTCGGCTCGCCGTCCACGACGGTTTCGCCCTTCTCCACGTGCTCGCCTTCGAACACGATGACCTGACGCCACTTCGGAATCAGCTCTTCGTGCTCGTTGCCGTCCGCGTCCTTGATGATCAGGCGCTGCTTGCCCTTGGTGTCCTTGCCGAAGCTGACGATGCCCGAGCGCTCCGCGAGGATGGCCGGTTCCTTCGGCTTGCGGGCTTCGAACAGGTCGGCCACGCGCGGCAGACCACCGGTGATGTCGCGGGTCTTCGAGGTTTCCTGCGGGATACGGGCAACCACGTCGCCCACGCCCACTTCGGCCCCGTTCTGGATCGACACGATGGCGCCGGCCGGCAGGAAGTACTGGGCCGCGATGTCGGTGCCCGGCAGCTTGAGCTCACGGCCCTTGCTGTCTTCCAGGCGGACGATCGGGCGCAGGTCCTTGGCCTGCGTGCCGCGACGCTTCGGATCGGTGACCACCGCCGACTCGAGGCCGGTGAGCTCGTCCGTCTGCGACTGCACGGTCACGCCATCGATGAAGTCGATGAAGCGGACCACACCGGCCACTTCCGTGACGATCGGGTGGGTATGCGGATCCCAGTTCGCGACGGTCTGGCCGGCCTTGACCGGGTCGCCGTCCTTCACCGCGATGGTCGCACCGTAAGGCACCTTGTAACGCTCGCGCTCGCGGCCGTTGGCGTCGATGACGCTCACTTCGCCCGAACGCGAGACCGCGACCAGGTGACCCTGGGCGTGCTCGACCGACTTCAGGTTGTTGAACTTCAGCGCACCGGTCGTACGGACCGTGACATTGTCCACCGCGGCGGCACGGGACGCCGCACCACCGATGTGGAACGTACGCATCGTCAGCTGGGTACCCGGCTCACCGATCGACTGAGCGGCGACCACACCCACGGCCTCGCCCATGTTGACCAGGTGGCCACGGGCCAGATCGCGGCCGTAGCACAGGGCGCACACGCCATGGCTGGCACGGCAGGTGATCGGCGAACGCACCTTGATCAGCTGCACACCGCCCTTGTCGAGCTTGTCGACCAGGTATTCGTCGAGCAGCGTGTCGCGCGTGACGATCGGCTCGTCGTCGTCGCCAGGAGCGTAGACGTCTTCCACCACCACGCGACCAAGCACGCGCTCGCGCAGCGGCTCGACCACGTCGCCGCCTTCCACGATCGGGGACATCAGCACGCCGTCTTCCGTGCCGCAATCGTGCTCGGTGATGACGACGTCCTGCGCCACGTCGACGAGACGACGGGTCAGGTAGCCGGAGTTCGCCGTCTTCAACGCCGTATCCGCGAGACCCTTACGGGCACCGTGGGTCGAGTTGAAGTACTGCAGGACGTTCAGGCCTTCGCGGAAGTTCGCCTTGATGGGCGTCTCGATGATCGAGCCGTCCGGGCGAGCCATCAGGCCGCGCATACCCGCCAGCTGGCGAATCTGGGCCGCGCTACCGCGGGCACCGGAGTCGGCCATGATGTACAGCGAGTTCATCGACTTCTGGTTGACCACGTTGCCGTCGGCGTCGGTGACCTTCTCGGTACCGATACCGTCGATCATCGCCTTCGCGACCAGTTCGTTGGTGCGCGACCAGATGTCGACGACCTTGTTGTAGCGCTCGCCGGCGGTGACCAGGCCCGACTGGTACTGTTCCTGGATCTCGACGACTTCCTTCTCGGCTTCCTCGAGGATGCCCTTCTTCTCGGCCGGGATCTTCATGTCGTCGATGCCGATGGAGATACCGGCACGCGTCGCGAAACGGAAGCCGGTGTACATCAGCTTGTCGGCGAACACGACCGATTCCTTCAGGCCGAGCAGACGGTAGCTCTGGTTGATCAGGCGCGAGATGTTCTTCTTGGTCAGTTCCGTGTTGACCAGCGCGAACGGCAGGCCTTCCGGAATGATCTCGGCCAGCAGGGCACGGCCCACCGTGGTATCGACCAGCGGCTGGCGCTCCACGCGCTCGCCGTCGATCATCTCCACGCTGCGCACGCGCACCTTCACCTTGGCGTGCAGTTCGACGGCACGGTTGTCGTACGCACGACGCACTTCGCCGATGTTCGCGAACACCATGCCGGCGCCCTTCGCGTTGATCAGCTCGCGGGTCATGTAGTACAGACCGAGCACGACGTCCTGCGACGGCACGATGATCGGCTCGCCGTTCGCCGGCGACAGGATGTTGTTCGACGACATCATCAGGGCGCGGGCTTCGAGCTGTGCCTCGATCGACAGCGGCACGTGCACGGCCATCTGGTCACCGTCGAAGTCGGCGTTGAACGCCGTACACACGAGCGGATGCAGCTGGATCGCCTTGCCTTCGATGAGCACCGGTTCGAACGCCTGGATACCCAGGCGATGCAGCGTCGGCGCACGGTTGAGCATGACCGGGTGCTCGCGGATCACGTCCTCGAGGATGTCCCAGACCTGCGCCTCTTCGCGCTCGACGAGCTTCTTCGCGGCCTTGATGGTCGTGGCTTCACCACGGGCCTGCAGCTTGGCGAAGATGAAGGGCTTGAACAGCTCGAGCGCCATCTTCTTCGGCAGGCCGCACTGGTGCAGGCGCAGCGTCGGGCCGACCACGATGACCGAACGGCCCGAGTAGTCGACGCGCTTGCCGAGCAGGTTCTGGCGGAAGCGGCCCTGCTTGCCCTTGATCATGTCCGCGAGCGACTTCAGCGCGCGCTTGTTCGTGCCGGTGATGGCACGGCCGCGGCGGCCGTTGTCGAGCAGCGCGTCGACCGACTCCTGGAGCATGCGCTTCTCGTTACGCACGATGATGTCGGGCGCGGCGAGTTCGAGCAGACGCTTCAGGCGGTTGTTGCGGTTGATGACGCGGCGGTACAGGTCGTTCAGGTCGGACGTGGCGAAGCGGCCGCCGTCCAGCGGAACGAGCGGACGCAGGTCGGGCGGCAGCACCGGCAGGACGGTCATGACCATCCATTCCGGCTTGTTGCCCGACTCGAGGAACGCCTCGATCAGCTTCACGCGCTTGGTGAGGCGCTTCAGCTTGGTCTCGGAATTCGTCGACGAGATCTCTTCCTTCAGGCGAATGACTTCGCCCGGGAGGTCGAGGCTCTTCAGCAGTTCGTAGACGGCCTCGGCACCCATGCGGGCGTCGAACTCGTCGCCGTGCTCTTCCGTGGCTTCAAGGTACTGGTCTTCGCTGAGCAGCTGGCCGCGCTCGAGCGCGGTCAGGCCCGGATCGATCACCACGAAGGCCTCGAAGTACAGGATGCGCTCGATGTCGCGCAGCGTCATGTCCAGCATGAGGCCGATGCGCGACGGCAGCGACTTCAGGAACCAGATGTGCGCGGTCGGGCTGGCCAGCTCGATATGGCCCATGCGCTCGCGACGGACCTTGGCCAGGGTGACCTCGGTGCCGCACTTCTCGCACACCACGCCGCGATGCTTCATGCGCTTGTACTTGCCGCACAGGCATTCGTAGTCCTTGATGGGACCGAAAATGGCCGCGCAGAACAGGCCGTCACGCTCAGGCTTGAACGTGCGGTAGTTGATCGTTTCCGGCTTCTTCACTTCGCCGTACGACCACGAACGGATCAGCTCCGGCGAAGCCAGAGCGATCTTGATCGCGTCGAAGTCCAGCGTCTGTCGCTGCTGGTTGAACAGATTGAGCAGGTCTTTCATGCGTAATCTCCGGTAGCCGCGACGATCACTTGATCTCTTCGAGTTCGATGTCGATGCCGAGCGAGCGGATTTCCTTCACGAGTACGTTGAAGGATTCCGGCATGCCCGCGGCCATTTCGTGGTTGCCGTCCACAATGTTCTTGTACATCTGGTTGCGGCCCTGCACGTCGTCCGACTTGACGGTCAGCATTTCCTGCAGGGTGTACGCCGCGCCGTAGGCCTCGAGCGCCCAGACTTCCATTTCGCCGAAGCGCTGGCCGCCGAACTGCGCCTTACCGCCCAGCGGCTGCTGGGTGACGAGCGAGTACGGACCCGTCGAACGCGCGTGCATCTTGTCGTCGACGAGGTGGTTCAGCTTCAGCATGTGCATGTAGCCAACGGTGACCGGGCGATCGAACGCCTCGCCGGTACGGCCGTCGAAGAGCACGGTCTGGCCGGATTCCGGCAGATCGGCGAGCTTCAGCATGTGCTTGATCTCGGACTCTTCGGCACCGTCGAACACCGGGGTGGCCATCGGCACGCCGTCGCGCAGGTTGTTCGCCAGCGCGACGATCTCCTGGTCGGACATCGACTTGAGGTCGACGTGGCGAACCGCGCCTTCCGCACCGGCATTGCCGTGGTTGTAGACCTCGTCCAGGAACTCGCGCAGCTTCGCCGGACGCTCGTTGGCCTCGATCATCGCCTCGATCTTGTGGCCCAGGCCCTTCGCCGCCCAGCCGAGGTGAACCTCGAGGATCTGGCCGATGTTCATACGCGAAGGTACGCCCAGCGGGTTCAGCACGATGTCGACCGGACGACCGTCGGCGGAGAACGGCATGTCCTCGACCGGCACGATCATCGACACGACACCCTTGTTGCCGTGGCGGCCGGCCATCTTGTCGCCCGGCTGGATGCGGCGCTTCACGGCCAGGTAGACCTTGACCATCTTGAGCACGCCCGGCGCGAGGTCGTCGCCCTGGGTGATCTTGCCCTGCTTCTCCTTGAAGCGCTTGTCGAAGTTCTCCTTGTGGCGCTTGACCTGTTCGGCCGCGCGCTCGAGGAACTCGGAGACTTCCTCTTCCTTGACGTTGATCTTGAACCAGTCGTCCTTCTTCAGGCCGTCCAGGTAAGCGTCGTCGATGGTGGCGCCACGCTTCAGGCCGGCCGGGCCGCTCATGGCGGTCTTGCCGACGAGCTGCGAGCGCATACGGGCGTAGATAGCGCCCTCGAGGATGCGGAACTGGTCGTCGAGATCCTTGCGGATGCGCTTCAGTTCGGTCTCTTCGATCTGCTTGGCACGCTTGTCCTTCTCGATGCCGTCGCGGGTGAAGACCTGCACGTCGATGACGTTGCCGTCCATGCCGGGCGGCACGCGCAGCGAGCTGTCCTTCACGTCGGACGCCTTCTCGCCGAAGATCGCGCGGAGCAGTTTTTCTTCCGGCGTGAGCTGGCTTTCGCCCTTCGGCGTGACCTTGCCCACGAGGATGTCGCCCGCCTTCACTTCCGCACCGATGTACACGATGCCGGACTCGTCGAGGCGCGCAAGCGCCTGCTCGCCCACGTTCGGGATGTCGGCCGTGATTTCCTCGGCACCGAGCTTGGTGTCGCGGGCGATGCAGGTCAGTTCCTCGATGTGGATCGAGGTATAGCGGTCTTCCTGCACCACGCGTTCGGAGATCAGGATCGAGTCTTCGAAGTTGTAGCCGTTCCACGGCATGAACGCGACGAGCATGTTCTGGCCGAGCGCGAGCTCGCCGAGGTCGGTCGAGGAACCGTCCGCCAGCGTGTCGCCCACCGCCACCACGTCGCCCACGTTCACCAGCGGACGCTGGTTGAGGTTGGTGTTCTGGTTGGAGCGGGTGTACTTCGTGAGCGTGTAGATGTCGACGCCGGCGTCATCGTCGCCGACCTCGCTCTCGTTCACGCGCACGACGATACGCGCCGCGTCCACCTGGTCGATGACGCCGCCGCGACGGGCCGACACGGTCACGCCCGAGTCGCGCGCCACGGCGCGCTCGATGCCGGTGCCGACGAGCGGCTTCTGGCTGCGCAAGGTGGGAACGGCCTGGCGCTGCATGTTCGCGCCCATGAGCGCGCGGTTCGCATCGTCGTGCTCGAGGAACGGCACGAGCGCCGCCGCCACGGACACGGTCTGCATCGGCGACACGTCCATGTAGTTGATCTCGGCCGACGGACGCAGCTCCGATTCGCCACGGAAACGGCAGGACACGAAGTCCTCGATGAACTTGCCTTCCTTCGTGAGCGGCGAGTTCGCCTGCGCGATGACGTGGTCACCCTCTTCGATCGCGGAGAGGTAGTCGACCTTGTCGGTGACCTTGCCGTTCTCGACCTTGCGGTACGGCGTCTCGAGGAAGCCGTAGGCGTTGGTACGGGCATACACGGCCAGCGAGTTGATCAGGCCGATGTTCGGGCCTTCCGGGGTTTCGATGGTGCAGACGCGGCCGTAGTGGGTCGGATGCACGTCGCGCACTTCGAAGCCGGCGCGCTCACGGGTCAGGCCGCCCGGTCCGAGCGCCGACACGCGGCGCTTGTGCGTCACTTCGGACAGCGGGTTGTTCTGGTCCATGAACTGCGAGAGCTGCGACGAACCGAAGAACTCCTTCACCGCCGCCGCGACCGGCTTGGCGTTGATCAGTTCCTGCGGGGTCAGGCCCTCGGATTCGGCCAGCGACAGGCGCTCGCGAACCGCGCGCTCGACGCGGACGAGACCGATGCGGAAGGTGTTCTCCGCCATTTCGCCGACCGAACGCACGCGACGGTTACCCAGGTGGTCGATGTCGTCGACCGTGCCGGTACCGTTGCGGATGTCGATGAGCACGCGCAGCACGTCGAGGATGTCCGACGTCTCGCCCTGCTCCGCCACCAGGCGCTGGGATTCTTCTTCCTTGCGCTCGGAGAAGTAGCGGTGGTCGTAGAGCACGCCCGGGCCGATCACGTCCTTGCGGCCGACGCGACGGTTGAACTTCATGCGGCCCACCGCCGAGAGGTCGTAGCGGTCGAAGGTGAAGAACAGGTTGAAGAACAGGTTCTGCGCGGCGTCCTTGGTCGGCGGCTCGCCCGGACGCATCATCCGGTAGATCTCGACCAGGGCCTCGAGCTGCGTGCGCGTGTTGTCGATGCGCAGCGTGTTCGAGATGTACGCACCGCGATCGAGGTCGTTCACGTAGAGCGTGGGCACCGTCTCGATGCCTGCCTTGCGGAAGCGCTCGAGGTGCTCGAGAGTGAGCTCGTCGTTGGCCGCGGCGATGATCTCGCCGGTGTCCTTGTCGACCATGTCGATGGCCACGATGCGGCCGACCGGGTAGTCGTCCGGCACTTCGAGCGTGGCGATCTTCTCGTTGGCGAGCTGGCGCACGTGGCGCGCCGTGATGCGCTTGCCGGCCTCGACCAGCACCTTGCCGTCGATCATGAGGTCGAAGGACAGGGTTTCACCGCGCAGGCGCTCGGCGACGAGGTCGAGCGTGACCGCACCCTTCTTGCCCAGGTGGAACACGTTGTGCTCGAAGAAGATGCTCAGCATCTCTTCGTTCGTGTAACCGAGCGCGCGCAGCAGCACGGTCACCGGCAGTTTGCGGCGACGGTCGATACGGGTGAACAGCGCGTCCTTCGGGTCGAACTCGAAGTCGAGCCACGAACCGCGGTAGGGAATGACGCGGGCCGAGAACAGCAACTTGCCCGAGCTGTGCGTCTTGCCGCGATCGTGGTCGAAGAACACGCCCGGCGAACGGTGCAGCTGCGAGACGATGACGCGCTCGGTGCCGTTGATGATGAAGGTGCCGGTCTCGGTCATGAGCGGAATCTCGCCCATGTAGACCTCTTGCTCCTTCACGTACTTCACGGCCTTCTTCGACGCCGGGCTGTCCTTGTCGTAGATGACCAGGCGCACGGTGGTGCGCAGCGGCGCGCCGAACGTCATGCCGCGGTTGCGGCACTCGCGCTCGTCGAACGCCGGCTCGCCCAGACGGTAGTCGACATATTCGAGGGCGGCGTTGCCGGAATAGCTGGAAATCGGGAACACCGACTTCAGGGCGGCGTGCAGGCCCTTGTCCTCGCGCGCCTTGGGGTTCACCTGCTCCTGCAGGAATTCCTTGTACGAGTCGGTCTGGATCGTCAGCAGGTTGGGCACGCCCAGCACGGGGGGCCGCTTGCCGAAGTCCTTACGGATGCGCTTCTTCTCGGTAAACGAGTAGGTCATGGTGGGTACCGCCTCGGTTCTCAGTGGCGCCGGTGATGCACGCACCGGCTAAATGGTGAATCGAAAATCGGAGATCGGGATTCGTACCGCAGGGCAAGCACTGCCCTCGACTCCCGATGTCCCATTTCCGACGGAACGGAACATGGAACGATGGAACATGGCCTGAGGAACGGCCAAAGCCCGGGGGCTCACGCCCCCAGGCTCACTTGACGCTAAGTCGAACAGCTGGCGCGCAAGGCGCCGATTACTTGAGTTCGACCGTGGCGCCGGCAGCTTCGAGATCCTTCTTGAACTTCTCGGCGTCTTCCTTCGACGCGGCTTCCTTCACGACGCCACCGGCTTCGGTGAGGTCCTTGGCTTCCTTCAGGCCCAGGCCGGTGATGGCGCGGACGGCCTTGATCACGTCGACCTTCTTGTCGCCGGCGGACTTCAGGATCACGTCGAACTCGGTCTGCGCTTCGGCAGCCGGGCCAGCGGCGGCAGCCGGGCCAGCGACGGCGACCGGAGCAGCGGCGGAGACGCCGAAGGTGTCTTCGATCGACTTCACCAGTTCCATGATTTCCGTCAGGGACTTGGCCTTGATGGCTTCAACGATCTGTTCGGTGGTCAGGGTGGACATTGTTTCTTACCTTCTGAAATGGGGTTTCGAATGAAAAAGTCTAGACGCAGATCAGGCTTCGGCCGGGGCTTCGGCGGCAACTTCGCCACCACCCTGCTTGTCCGCGACGGCCTTGATGGCGCGGGCGAACATCGTGACCGGCTCGGCCAGCACGCGGGCCAGCATGGCCAGGGCCTCTTCGCGGGTCGGCAGCGATGCGAGCACGTCGACGTGCGCGGCATCGAACAGCTTGCCCTCGATGGAGACGACCTTCGGCTTGAGCTTGTCGTTGGTCTTCGCGAATTCCTTGATCAGGCGGCCAGCGGCGCCCGGTTCCTCGGTCGAGAACGCATAGAGCAGCGGACCGACCAGGGCGTCCTTGACGACCTCGAATTCGGTACCTGCCACGGCGCGGGCGGCGAGCGTGTTCTTGACGACTTTCAGGAACACACCCGACTCACGGGCCTTCTTGCGCATCGCGGTCATCTGAGAGACCGTGGTGCCCGCGTATTCGGCGGCGACCAAGGAGTGAGCCTTCGCGGCGACTTCTGCCAGTTCGGCGACTACTTCTTGCTTCTGGGAGAGATTAAGGGCCACATTGCACTCCTCTTATGAACTCCGCTCACGGCTCCTGCCGCTTGCGGTCCTGGGCGACATCGTCCTGACGTCGGGGATGCGCGCATCCCGGGTGGTGGCCTTTCCAGATTCGAAACGAATGCCAGAAGGGGCTGCACCATCTACGCAGGCCGGAGCCTTCGAGGCCTCCGATTAAGCGAACCCGCTGCCGACGACGGCGATTCCTTGCCAACACGAGCTCCCTGCTCGTCGTCGTCGCGCGCTGTTCGCGCCTACGGTCTTTGACGGCTGCCGCCGGCTTTGCAGTGAATGCTCGACCGGGGCTGCCCTCAAAAACGTGCCCTCCGCCGGCATGACCGGCGGAGGGTCGTAACACTTACTTGGTCGAGGTGTTCACGGTCGAGGTATCGACCGGCACGCCCACGCCCATGGTGCTCGACAGCGACACCTTCTGGATGTACTGACCCTTCGCCGCGGCCGGCTTGGCCTTCAGCAGATCGGCGATCAGCGCATTGAGGTTGTCGGCCAGCTGGGCGGCTTCGAAGCTCGCCTTGCCGATGGTGGCGTGGATGATGCCACCCTTGTCGTTGCGGAACTTGACCTGGCCGGCCTTGGCGTTCTTGACCGCCGTGGCGACGTCGGCCGTGACCGAGCCGTCCTTCGGGTTCGGCATCAGGCCGCGGGGACCGAGCACCTGGCCGAGCTTACCGACGACGCGCATGGCGTCCGGCGTGGCGATGACGCGACCGTAGTTCAGGTCGCCCGCCTGCATCTTCTCGGCGAGGTCGTCCATACCGACGGCATCGGCGCCAGCGGCGAGCGCGGCCTCAGCCTTCTCGCCCGGCGGAACGAACACGGCGACGCGGACGGTCTTGCCGGTGCCGTGCGGCAGCAGCGAGGAACCGCGAACACCCTGGTCCGACTTCTTGGCGTCGATACCGAGGCGGACGGAAACGTCCACGGACTCGGCGAACTTGGCCTTGGCGTTGTCCTTGACGATCTTCAGCGCCTCGTCAAGACCGTAGGTCTTGCCGGGCTGCACGGCGGCCGTAGCGGCCTTCATACGCTTGGTGAGCTTTGCCATGTCTTAACCCTCCACCACCAGACCCATGGAACGCGCGCTGCCGGCGATGGTACGCACGGCGGCATCGAGATCGGCAGCCGTGAGATCCGGCTCCTTCTGCTTCGCGATTTCCTCGAGCTGGGCGCGGGTGACCTTGCCCACCTTGTCGGTGTTCGGCTTCTGCGAGCCCTTGGCCACGCCCGTGATCTTCTTGAGGAGGATCGAGGCCGGCGGGGTCTTCGTGATGAAGGTGAAGGTACGGTCCGAGTAGGCCGTGATCACGACCGGGATCGGAAGACCCGGCTCGAGCTTCTGCGTGGCGGCATTGAACGCCTTGCAGAACTCCATGATGTTCAGGCCGCGCTGACCGAGCGCCGGACCGACCGGCGGCGACGGGTTAGCCTGGCCGGCCTTCACCTGCAACTTGATGTAACCAATGACTTTCTTTGCCATTTATCTTTCCTCGCGAGTGCTGGCGCCTTGCGGCTCCTCGCTGTAGACCGTCCCTGGAACGTGGAAGGGCCCGCGCCTGCGAACCCCTGAAACACGGACACGCCGGAGCACAAGTCTCCAGCGTGAACCGGGCATTATAGGCTCCTCACGCGGGCTATGCAAACCCTGTGCCGAGGAGGACCGGCAGCGCCGGTCAGAGGGCCGTCAGGCCTTCTCCACCTGGCCGAACTCGAGCTCGACCGGGGTAGAACGACCGAAAATGAGCACCGCGACGCGCAGACGGCTCTTTTCGTAATTGACTTCCTCGACCACGCCGTTGAAGTCGTTGAACGGACCGTCGGTGACGCGGACCATCTCGCCCGGCTCGAAGAGGACCTTCGGACGGGGCTTCTCCACACCTTCGCGCACGCGGCTCAGGATGGCGTCGGCCTCGCTGTCGCGGATCGGGTGGGGACGGTCGGCGGTACCGCCGATGAAACCCATGACCTTCGGGGTTTCCTTGACCAGGTGCCAGCATTCGTCGTCGATGCGGGGCGTTTTGCCGCTCGTATCGGTTTCGATCTGGACCAGGACGTAACCCGGGAAGAACTTGCGCTCGCTGCGGCGCTTCTGGCCGCCGCGCATCTCGATGACTTCCTCGGTCGGAACCAGGATTTCACCGAACTTCTCTTCCATGCCCTCGCGCTTGACGCGCTCTTCCAGGGCCTTGCGAACCTGCTGCTCGAACCCCGAATAGGCGTGAACCACGTACCAGCGCTTGCTCATGCCTTACCTCAATGTCCGAGCTTAAGCAGCCAATCGAGCACGAGCGACTTTAGCAACCAGTCGATGAGCCCCATCAGCAGCGAAAGAATGACCACAACCACCAGGATGACACCGGTGGTCTTAAGTGTTTCGTCGCGCGTCGGCCAGACGACCTTGCGCATTTCGAACTGCGACTCGGCGACGAAGCCACGCAGCTTGCGACCCGGGACCGTGAAGGCGGAAATGGCCAGGGCGGCCACGACGGCGACGATGACGCCCGCCACGCGCGCGAAGGACGGCACGTTGGGGTTGTCGCTGAAATAGTAGAAACCGACGATGCCGGCAACGAGCACGACCAACGCAAGCGCAAGCTTGCCGAGATCGGCCGGGCCCATACCCTTGGCTTCTTGTGCCTTCGTATTCATGCGGACTCGGGAGTGGCACGCCAGGAGGGACTCGAACCCCCAACCTGCGGTTTTGGAGACCGCTGCTCTGCCAATTGAGCTACTGGCGTACAGGTGAAACAGTGGAACCGCGAAGGCGGGCGGTCGATGACCAGCCCGCCTCGCGACCGGCTGCCGGACCCGAGGGCCCGGCATCGTTCTTACTTGATGATCTTCGCGACCACGCCGGCGCCGACGGTGCGGCCACCTTCACGGATAGCGAAGCGCAGGCCTTCGTCCATGGCGATCGGGAAGCCCAGCGTGACGCTGATCTTCACGTTGTCACCCGGCATCACCATCTCGGTGCCTTCCGGCAGCTTGATGGAACCGGTGACGTCCGTGGTGCGGAAGTAGAACTGCGGACGGTAGTTGCTGAAGAACGGGGTGTGGCGGCCGCCCTCGTCCTTGGAGAGGATGTACACCTCACCCTCGAACTCGGTGTGCGGCGTGACCGAACCCGGCTTGGCCAGCACCTGGCCACGCTCGACGTCTTCACGCTTCAGGCCGCGAACCAGCACGCCGACGTTGTCACCGGCCTGACCCTGGTCGAGCAGCTTGCGGAACATTTCGACGCCCGTGACCGTGGTGGTCTGGGTGTCGCGCAGGCCCACGACTTCAGCCGCGTCGCCCACCTTCACGATGCCGCGCTCGACACGACCGGTCAGCACGGTGCCGCGGCCCGAGATCGAGAACACGTCTTCGACCGGCAGCAGGAACGGCTTATCGATGTCACGCTGCGGCTCCGGGATCCAGCTGTCGAGCGCGTCGACGAGCTTGATGATCGACGGCACGCCGATTTCCGACTGGTCGCCGTCCAGCGCGAGACGCGCCGAGCCGTGCACGATCGGGGTGTCGTCGCCCGGGAACTCGTACTTCGACAGCAGTTCGCGGACTTCCATCTCGACGAGCTCGAGGAGCTCGGCGTCGTCGACCATGTCGGCCTTGTTCAGGAACACCACGATGTACGGCACGCCGACCTGACGCGAGAGCAGGATGTGCTCGCGGGTCTGCGGCATCGGGCCGTCGGCGGCCGAGCACACCAGGATCGCGCCGTCCATCTGGGCGGCACCGGTGATCATGTTCTTGACGTAGTCGGCGTGCCCGGGGCAGTCGACGTGGCCGTAGTGACGATTCGGCGATTCATATTCCACGTGGGCCGTGGAGATCGTGATGCCGCGCGCCTTCTCTTCCGGCGCCGCATCGATCGAACCGTAGTCCTTGAACTCGCCGCCAAAACGCTCGGCACCGATCTTCGTCAGGGCAGCCGTGAGCGTGGTCTTGCCGTGATCGACGTGACCGATGGTGCCGACGTTGACGTGCGGCTTCTTACGTTCGAACTTACCCTTTGCCATGAGCGCTAAACTCCGCTGGAGCCAATGAGATAGTAAAAAAAGGAACCGCCGCGGACGACGAAGATGGTGCTCATGACTGGAATCGAACCAGCGACCTCTTCCTTACCAAGGAAGTGCTCTACCGACTGAGCTACATGAGCACGTGACGCAATGCGCGTAGGAACAATGGAGCGGGAGACGGGAATCGAACCCGCACAATCAGCTTGGAAGGCTGAAGTTCTACCATTGAACTACTCCCGCACTGCGCGGAACTCGTCTGGTGGAGGAAGGTGGATTCGAACCACCGAAGGCGTAAGCCAGCAGATTTACAGTCTGCCCCCGTTGGCCGCTTGGGTATTCCTCCAACAAAGAACGCCTATTGTCGCGAGCGTCCGAGAAACTGTCAACAACTTCCGCGCACATAAAATGTGGGAGCCGCCATGGCGGCGAGAAGCCCACGGAGCGATGAAGCAACGACGCAACTTCCCCTCGCCGCTGTAGCGGCTCCTACAGGGCGGGGCCCTTGATTCAGGCTTCGCGGGTAGCCAGCACCAGCGGCTCCATCGCGCGGGACATCTCCATCAACTTCAAGGCGTACTCCTGGAGGCGCAGGTCCTTTTCCTCCACCGGCTTCCACGGCGGCACGGGTGTCGGCTTGCCGCCGTCCGGCTTGTCCAGGGCCACGAACACCATCACGCAACTGGTGGCGAGGCGCTCTTCGCCGCTGCGCAGGTCGCGGGCCAGCACATCCACCGCCAGGTGCATGCTCGAGGTGCCCGTATGGATCAGCCTGGCCCGCACGGTCACGAGATCGCCGATCAGGATGGGCGCGAGGAACTGGATGCCGCTGACCGATGCCGTGACGCAGTACGCGCCGCTCCAGCCCACCGCGCAGGCATAGCCTGCCTGGTCCAGCCACTTCATGGCCATGCCGCCATGCACCTTGCCGCCGAAGTTCACATCGGTGGGCTGGGCGAGGAAACGGAATTCGACTTCGCGCTGGGTGCCGGGCATGGCGTGACCTTGTTCGAGAAAACCGCATTATGACCGGGCCGCCGCTTGCCGGGCCGCTTCCCGCAGCATAGATTCGGACCCTACCCTCCCGGGAGTGCCCGATGGTCCTTCGCAGCGTCGCCACGCGACTCGCCCTGGGCGTTCTCCTGGGCTCGGCCCTCGTGCTGGTGGTCACGGGCGGGCTGCTGCTTTCGCACACGCGCGAGCAGATCCTCAAGCAGACCGAGCAGGAAGCCTCCGCTGTCTCAGGGTGGGCTGCGACGCGTATCCAGGGGCGCCTTGGCAACGTCTCCCGGGTAGCCCGGGTGATGGCCGGCATCCTCGCTACCCGGCGCGACGAGGCTCCCGCCCTCATCCGCGACACGCTTGCTGTGAACCCGGAACTGGTGGACATCACCGCCGCGTTCATTCCCCGCGACACGGCGGCGCCCCGCCCCGTCGACGCGCCGATCGCCCGCCGCGCCATCGACGGCACCCTCAGCATGGGCAGCCGGCTCGACGATCCCGAGGTCTACTGGACATCGCCCTGGTTCGTTCGCGGACTCAATTGCGACGAAGGCTGCTGGCAGGCGCCGTTCCACGCGGTGGGCCGGAGCGACACCCTGGTCGGCTATTCCGTCGCCATTCCCGGGAAGACGGTTCCTGTCGTGGGCGTCGCCGACGCCACCATCAGCCTCGGCTGGCTGCAACGGCTGCTGGGTGAGCTGAACAAGCCGGAGCATGCCTCGGCCTTCGTGGTCGACTCCAACGGCGACTTCCTCGCCCACGACTGGACATCCTACGTCGGTACACGCGGCAGCAAGCCCTTTCGCGCGGCGCTGGCCGCCGGACAGAACCCGGTGCGCCTCACCCCGGAGATGGGCAGCCGCGTCAGCGAGCCGGTCTGGGTCTACTTCGTCGCCATTCCCGGGACGACCTGGACCTTCGGCTTGACCATGCCGGAGCGCGAGGTGCTGGCGGACCTGCGCCGCACCTACTACGTCGACATCCTGCTCGGCCTGCTCGCCCTCGCCGGCGTGTCTCTGATCGCGCTGGTCATCACCCGCCGCCTGATGGCGCCGCTGGCGATCCTGTCGGATCGCGCCGACGACGTCGCCCGTGGCCACCTCGACTTCCCCCTGCCCCACATCCGCCGCAAGGACGAGGTGGGACGCCTGACCCGGGCCTTCGACCAGATGCGGCGCCAACTGGCGGGGCACATCGACACCGCGAAGCAGATCGCCCGCGAGCAGGAGCGCATGGCGAGCGAACTGGAAATCGCGCGGCAGATCCAACAGGCCCTCATTCCCGAACCGCACTGGCTGGCCGCCGATGGGCGCATCGAAGTCCACGCAGCGCTGCGTCCCGCGAGCGCGGTGGGTGGCGACCTGTATACCTATTTCACCCTCGGGGCGCGGCACATCTGCGTCATGGTGGGCGACGTCTCCGACAAGGGCATCCCCGCCGCGCTCTTCATGGCACGCACCATCACGCTCGCGCGCACGCTCGCCACGCATGCCCGTTCGCCCAGCGAAATCCTGGGCGCGCTGAATCGCGAACTGTGTAAGGGCAACGACACCTGCATGTTCGTCACCCTGCTCTGCGGCGTGGTGGAAACCGAAACCGGCCTGCTCTCGCTCGCCAGCGCCGGCCACGAGCAGCCCGTGCTGCACGCGGGCGGCAGCGCGACCTTCGTCGACGTCGAAACCGGCCCCGCGCTCGGCCTGGACGCCGAAGCGCGCTACCCTGTACGCGTACTCACGCTGCTTGGGGGCGACACTATGCTGATGTACACCGACGGCGTCAGCGAGGCGCATGCGGCCAACCAGCGGTTGTACGGGATGCACGCCATCCTGGACAGCATCGCTCGCGTCGAGGAAGGCGCGGCGCCGGAAGCCTATGTGCAACAGGTGCTGGGCGACGTCGATGCCTATGTCGGCGGCGCACCCGCCTACGACGACATCGCACTGCTCGCGCTGACCTGGCACGACAGCGGCGCCGCGGGAGTCCGCCTCGATGCGGTTGCGCATTCATAATCGGCTGGAGGACGTGTTCCTCGCGCTCGACAGGGCCGAGGGCACGCTCGATCGAGCAGAGGTGGACACAGCCTGTCGCGCCGACGTGCGTCTTGTTCTCGAGGAGTTGCTGGTGAACACGGTGCGCCACGGCTACCCGGATGGGCGTGATGGCAACATCGAGATTCACTTGGAGGTGAAGGCCGACGTGGTGCACCTCGAGCTGCGCGACGACGCCATGCCGTTCGATCCGCTGCAACACGAGCCACCCGACCTGCCGGGCGACATCGCACGACGCGACATCGGCGGTCTCGGCCTGCATCTGGCCCGCAGCATCGCCAGCGATTTCCACTATGCACGCGACGCACACGGCAACCGTGTCGTCATCCGCTTCGACCCTTCCGACGAGCCCGCCACATGACCCTCATCGTCCGCAGCGAAAGCCCCAGCACCCACCGCAGCACCGTGTGGCTGGAAGGCCGTCTCGACGCGGCGACCTACGCGGCCTTCGACGAAGCCATGCGCGACATCACGCCGCTGGTGGACAACGGCGGCACGCTGGTCGTCGATCTTTCGGGGCTCGAATACATCAGCAGCGCCGGCCTGCGCAGCCTGGCGCAACTGCGCAAGCAGCTGCACGACCGCGACGGCCGCACCCTGCTGCTCAACCCGCAGCCGCAGGTGAAGAAGGTGTTCGACATCGTGAAGGCGGTGCCGGTGGCCGAAGTATTCGCCAACGTGGGCGAGCTGGACCAGTACCTGGACCACATGCAGCGGCAGATGACCGCGCCGGGTGGCTGAGCCCCTGAACGTCGCGAGACGCGGGAAAGGGACTGGCCGGTTACCGATTGCGTGGGAAGCGCTGGCGCGCTTCCCACAGAGCTTTTCTCAGACGTTGAACCGGAAGTGCAGCACGTCGCCTTCCTTGACCAGGTAGTCCTTGCCTTCCAGGCGCAGGCGGCCGGCTTCCTTCGCGCCCTGCTCGCCCTTGAACTTGATGAAGTCATCGTAGGCGACGGTTTCGGCGCGGATGAAGCCGCGTTCGAAATCGGTGTGGATGACGCCGGCGGCCTGCGGTGCCGTCGAGCCGGCGCGAACCTGCCACGCACGCACTTCCTGCACGCCGGCCGTGAAGTAGGTCTGCAGGCCCAGCAGGCGATAGCCCGCGCGAATCACGCGGTTGAGGCCGGGCTCTTCGAGGCCGAGATCCTTCAGGAACTCGTCGCGGTCAGCGTCTTCCAGCTGTGAGAGTTCTTCCTCGATGGCGGCGCATACCGGCACCACCTCGGCACCCTCTTCCACCGCGCGCGCGCGCACGGCGTCGAGGTGCGGGTTGTTCTCGAAGCCGTCTTCCGCGACGTTCGCGATGTACATCAGCGGCTTCATCGTGATGAGAAACATGTCGCGGACCAGCGCCTTCTCTTCGGCGTCCAGGCCGGCGGCGCGCGCCGACTTGCCCTGGTCGAGCGCCTTGGCAAGTTTCTCCAGCACCGGCTTGCGCGCCAGCGCGTCCTTGTCGTTCGCCTTCGCCGAGCGCGTGGCGCGGTCGAGCGCTTTCAGTACCGATTCCAGGTCGGCCAGCGCCAACTCGGTGTCGATCGTCTCGATGTCGGCGATCGGGTCGACCTTGTTCGCCACATGGATGACGTTACCGTCCTCGAAGCAGCGCACCACGTGCGCGATGGCGTCGGTCTCACGGATGTGCGCGAGGAACTTGTTGCCCAGGCCCTCGCCCTTCGACGCGCCTGCCACGAGGCCCGCGATGTCCACGAATTCCATGGTGGTCGGGATGATCCGCTGCGGCTTCACGATGGCGGCCAGTTCGTCCAGGCGCGGATCCGGCACGGGCACGATGCCCGTGTTCGGCTCGATCGTGCAGAACGGGAAGTTGGCGGCGGCGATGCCGGCCTTGGTCAGCGCATTGAAGAGGGTGGACTTGCCGACGTTAGGCAGGCCGACGATGCCGCATTTGATGCCCATGGCGAATCTGTGTCCGGTTGATGTGGTGTGGGGTCAGGCGACCGTGTGCAGGCGTTTCATCGCCTCGTCGAACTTGCCGTCCAGCGCCAGCGGCAGCACGTCGAACGCGCGCCCTATGCCGTGCATGATGGCGTCCTCGTCGGCCGCGCTCGGGCGCCCGAGCACCCACGGGGTGACCTTGTCCTTGTGCCCCGGATGGCCGATGCCGATCCGCAGGCGATGGAATTTGCCATGACCCAGGTGGGCCATGATGTCGCGCAGTCCGTTCTGGCCGCCGTGGCCGCCGTCGAACTTCATGCGGACAGTGCCGGGCGGAAGGTCCAGTTCGTCGTGGGCGACGAGGCACTCCTCCGGCGCGATTTTGTAGTAGCGCAGCGCCGAGGCGACGGCGATGCCACTTTTGTTCATGAACGTGGCCGGCTTGAGCAGCCAGACCGTTTCGCCCGCGATGCGCAGCTTGCAGGTCTCACCGTGCAGCTTGCCATCGAAGGCCCAGCGCTCGCCCTGGTCCATGGCCAGCGCGTCCACGCACCAGAACCCGGCGTTGTGCCGGGTCCTGACGTATTCGGCCCCGGGGTTGCCGAGGCCGACGATAAGACGGAGTGTCGCCATGAATTAAGGCGGGGCTTTGTGTGGGAGCCGCTTCAGCGGCGATGACGGCCACGGCGTCAACGCTCCGTTTGCTTTTCGCCGATGAATCGGCTCCCACATGGCGCCGATTACTTCTTTTCTTCGGTCGGGGCTTCGCCACCCTCGACGGTCGGATCCACTTCTTCCTGGATCGAGGCCACGGTGACGACGGCGACGTCGTGCTCCTTGCCAAGGCCCAGTTCCGGGATTTCCACGCCGGCCGGCAGCTTGAGGTCGGACAGGTGGACGATGTCACCGGCCTTCAGGTCGGCGAGGTCGAGCTCGATGAACTCCGGCAGGTTGCCCGGGAGGCACGAGACCGTCACTTCCGTCAGGTTGTGCGAGATGACCAGACCGGCGGTCTTGCCGGCCGGGGACTTCTCCTGGTTCAGGAAGTGCACCGGAACGGCGACGCGGATGGCCTCGTTCTCGTTCACGCGCTGGAAGTCCATGTGCAGCATGAGCTGCTTGAACGGGTGCTTCTGCCAGTCCTTGATCAGGACCTTCTGCAGCTTGCCGTCGACGGTCAGGTCGATCACCGACGAATAGAACGACTCGTAGCGCGAGCCGAGCAGCACGTCGTTGTGGAGGACCTGGATCGCCTGCGGGGCTTCGCCCGCGCCGTACACGATCGCCGGCACGTAACCCGCCGTGCGAAGGCGGCGGCTCGCACCCTTCCCTTCCACACTGCGGCTCGTGGCCGTGAGCTGATGATTGGTAGCCATTGGTGTTGCCTCAAGTAAACCGCCTCGCGGCGGTGGGTAAAGGACTCCCCCGCGACCAGGGGAGTCCGAAAGACGGTGGATCAGTCGATGTAGAGCGAGCTCACCGATTCGCCGAAGGCGATGCGGCGGATCGTCTCCGCGAGCAGTTCCGCGACCGACAACTGGCGGATTTTCGCACAGTCGCGGGCGTTGTCGCGCAACGGCAGCGTATTGGTCACCACCAGCTCGTCGAGCTGGGAGCGCTCCAGGTTGTCGATCGCGGCACCCGAAAGCACCGGGTGCACGCAGTAGGCGACGACCTTGCGGGCGCCCTTTTCCTTCAGCGCCACCGCGGCGGCGCAGAGCGTGCCGGCGGTGTCGACGATGTCGTCCACCAGCACGCAGGTCTTGCCTTCCACGTCGCCGATGATGTTCATGACCGTGGCCACGTTCGCCTTCGGGCGGCGCTTGTCGATGATCGCGAGGTCCGCGTCGTCCAGGCGCTTGGCCAGCGCACGCGCGCGCACCACGCCGCCGACGTCCGGACTGACCACGATCAGGTCGTCCATGCTGTGGTGACGCCAGATGTCGGCCAGGAGCACCGGCGAGGCGTACACGTTGTCCACCGGGATGTCGAAGAAGCCCTGGATCTGGTCCGCGTGCAGGTCGATCGTGAGCACGCGGTCCGCACCGGCCGTGGCGATCATCTTCGCCGCCAGCTTCGCCGTGATCGGCACGCGGGCCGAACGCGGGCGGCGGTCTTGCCGCGCGTAGCCGAAGTACGGCATCACCGCGGTGACCGAGCCGGCCGAGGCGCGCTTGAGCGCGTCGATCAGCACCAGCAGGTCGAAGAGGTTTTCCGCGCTGGGCGCGCCCGTCGGCTGGATGACGAACACTTCCTGCTTGCGTACGTTCTCCTCGATCTCGACCTGCGCCTCGCCATCGCTGAACCGGCCGACGAGGGCCTTGCCCAGGGGAATGCCGAGGCGGGCGGCAACATCGTCGGCGAGCGCGCGGTGTGCGTTGCCGCTGAACAGCATCGGGGTGGACGTATCCACGAAGGAACTCCTGGCGTGAGTGGGTTGGTTCGGCTCTGCCACCGCGAGCGGTGGCTGGGGCGGCAGGATTCGAACCTGCGCATGCGGGAATCAAAATCCCGTGCCTTAACCAGCTTGGCGACGCCCCAACAATTCGTTCCGGCGAACCAACGGCCCGCCATGGCTTTGCCGCAGCCCGCGGCCCTACCCGTTCTTACGACACGATGCCCCTTGCCTCGATCCGGCGCCGCGCCAACAGCAGCGGCGATGGATCGACACCCGCCGCCACATGGGCCGTGAAGCCCCCGGGACAGCGCGAGGCGACGCCAAGCGCCGCCTCGTGGGTTCTTGTTTCCAGGAAGACGCAGCCGCCGCTGCCGGAGAGACGGGCGTGACCGAAGCCACCCAGCCAGTCCAGCGCCGCTGCCACCCGAGGGTGGCGCGCACGAACCACCGGCTCAAAGGCGTTTTCCGCCGAATCCCCGGAAACAAAGGATGAAATTGTCGCCCGAGGGGCAGTACGTGTCAATTCGGGAGCCGCGAAGAGCGCCGCCGTGGGCACGTGTTCATGGGGATCCACCACCACATACCAGCGGCGCGGAAGGCGCACCGGCGTGAGGCGTTCACCCACCCCTTCGGCCCAGGCGGAGCGGCCTCGCACGAAAACGGCCACGTCGGCACCCAGCCGGGCGCCCAGCGCGGCCAGCGCGTCCTCGCCCAGTCCCGTGCCCCACAACGTGTCCAGGCCGACCAGGACGCTGGCCGCGTCGGAACTGCCACCACCCAGCCCGCCGCCCATGGGAATGCGTTTCGCCACGGCGATCTCGGCACCCAGTGGCGTTCCCGTCTCCTCGGCGAGCAGGCGGGCGGCCCGTACGGTCAGATCGGCGTCCTCGGGAACGCCTGGGACGGGCGTGGGCCGCACGATCGCACCATCCGTCCGCACTCGCAGCCGGACCTCGTCGCCCCAGTCGAGCAGGCGGAACACCGTCTGGAGGTCGTGGTAGCCGTCCTCACGGCGGCCCAGGATGCGCAGGAACAGGTTGAGCTTCGCCGGAGCCGGCCAGACCGTCCACTCCCCGGGTGCCAGCGGCGCCAGCGGGCGCCGCATGAACACGCGCAGGTGGTCGGGAAAGCCGTTCGCGCGGTCGCGTTCCAACGCCTCGGCGAACTCGGGCGCGTGCTTGTCGACGGCCGTGAAGCCATGCTTCGCATAGAACGGCGCATTCCACGGCACGTCCGCCAGCGTACCGAGCGTCACTTCGGCATACCCTGCCTCGCGGGCCCAGGTACAGGCGTGCTCCAGCAGCGCGGCGCCGATGCCCCGGCCACCGAAGGCAGGAAGCACGTCGATTTCCGCGATGCCGATCGCGTCGTCGCCCTCCGGGGCAAGGCACACGAAACCCACGACGTCGCCGTCGACGACGGCGACCCATACCAGGCCGCGGGCAATCAGTTCGCGGACGGTGTCGATGGGCAGGGCCAGGCCCGAGTACGACGACCAGGCCTCATGCCCGCGGAAGAGTTCCACCGCGGCACGCTCGATGTCGCACAGGCGCGCAGCGTCGTCGTCGCGTGCGCGTGAGATGGTGAAATGCATCGGGGAAGCCAAGGCTTTGGAGGCGCGAAGTATAGGTGCTTGCGGGAGCCGCTTCAGCGGCGATCCCGCGGCAGCGGGCGAGTTTGGCGCACCTCTTGACGCTATTTGCCGAACGTCCAGTCTTCGATCGAAAGCCGGACCTTGTACGGCGCCTTCTCGGCAAACACGCGGGAGGGCATCGGCGGCTGGCGCGCGGTGTCCCACTGTTTGTAGTCCACCGTCCAGCCGTCCTGGACGATGCGGGAGGGCAGACGATCGGCACCGAAGGCGATGTCCGCCGGCCCGCCATCGGCACGCAGGCCGAGCACCCAGCGCTTCAGGTCGGCCATCGGGATCTGCCAGCCTACCGCGCTGGCCATCAGCGATTCGGCGTCCGGGCCTCGCCGGGGGCCACCGTCGAGGCCTTCGAGCTCCGCACCGTCGGGACCGCCGGTAAGGCGGAAGCTGCGTCCGGTGACCGGGGCACGTACCGTGAATTCATACCGTTCGCCGTCCTGGCGCCATGTGAGGCCGCCGGACCCCGAGTCCTTTCCGTTGGACACGGACAGGCGCCCTTCGAGCGTCCAGTGGTCCGTATCGCCAAGCGCTTTCTCGCGCTGTTCCTGTACGCCGAGCGTGGCCGCGTCGCCGGGCTGGTGAAGCGGTGCGCGCGTGGTGGCGCAGGCGGCGAGCAGAAGCGCAGCCATCGCCACGAACGAGGTTCGGCGGCACAGCGAAACAATCAGGGTCATGGCGGAACTCGAAGGGGTCGAGGGAGCACCTGTAGGAGCCGCCATGGCGGCGAGGGCCAGATGGCCGTCTCGTCCGACGATGTCGCGAGAGTGACTCGCCGCCATGGCGGCTCCTACAGGAACAGGAGGGACGCTGCTCAAGGCTTGAGCTTCTGCTCGGTCTTTTCCAGCGCGGCGTTCTTCGGATCGATCCGGCGCACTTCGTTCAAGAGCTTGCGCGCCTCGTCGCGACGCCCGCGGCTCCACAGCACTTCCGCAAGGTGTACGCCGATCTCGGCGTCCTTTCGCTGTGCCCATGCGCCACGCAACGTGCTCTCGGCCTGATCGAGCTGGCCCTGGCGGTACTTCAGCCAGCCCCACGAGTCGGCGACCGACGGGTCGTCGGGTCGTGCCGCGCGGGCGGCCTGGATCAGGTTCTGCGCTTCGCCGAGGTCGCGGCCGCTGTCGGCCAGCGTGTAACCGAGCGCGTTGCTCGCCTCGATGTCGCCCGGTTTCAGCGAGAGCACCTTGCGGAAGTCGGCCACGGCGTCGTCGATCCGGCCGGCTTCCGCGTAGGCCAGACCGCGGCTGTACAGCATGTCGGTGTCGTCGGCCTTCACGCGCAAGGCCTTGTCGAAGGCTTCCGCGGCCGCGTCGAAACGCCCGGCATCCATGTAGAGCTCGCCGTCGACCGCGAACGCCTTGAGCAACTGCTCCGGACGATCGGCATACGTGGTCTGCAGCTCGGCGACGATCTCGTGCGCATCGTCGTCCTTACCCTGCTGATGGAGGATGACCGCACTGCGCACGGACGCGTCGAAGATGCGCGGATCGTCGTCGCCGACGGCGGCGTACCAGTCGAGAGCGTCGTCCTGCTTGCCCAGCAGTTCCGCCATCTGACCCAGGATGAAGGCGTTTTCGGCTTGCACATCGTCGGACTGCCGGCGAATTTCGCCGTAGAGGCGGACGATCGCGGCCTTGTCCTCGGCCTTGGCCGCGAGGCTGAGGCGCATCGCATAGGTGTCGGCGTTCTGCGCGCCGGTGGCAAGGAGCTTCGTCGCGGCCTTGGTGTCGTTCAGTTGCACCAGCACGCTGGCGTAAGCCATCCGGAGGCGCGGGTTCTTCGGGTCGCGTTCCACCGCCTTGGCGAAGAGTTTCCTCGCGCCGGCCTTGTCGCCGGCCTGGAAGGCTCTCTGCCCAGCCCAGGCGTAGGTGGTTCCGTTATGGAAACGAGCCAGCGCGGCGTCGCCGATGGTCGTCGCGTAATCGTGGCGGCCAAGGTTCTCGCCGAGTTCGCTCATGGCGAGCCAGGCCGTGGCGTCGTTCGGAAGCCGCTGCGGCGTGGCGATGCGTTCCAGCAGCACGCCAGCCTGCGCGGCGTCGCGTCCGGTGACGAGGATGCGGCCGAATTCGCGCCACGCATCGGGATCGCCGGTGGCGATCAGTGCTTCCAACTGGCGCTGCGCCTCTGCCGTGTCGCCACGGTCGAGGGCCATGCGGGCCCGGGCGGAAGCCAGTTCGGCCGGCTTCGCGCCGAGCGCCGCCCAGCGCTCCACCGCCTTCGCCACGGCATCCTGGTCGTGCACCGCCAGCGCCAGTTCGGCGGCGCGGGCCGCCACCTTCGGGTCATCGCTGAGAACGGCAGCACGGCCATAGGCCTCGGAGGCCGATTTGAGGTCGCTGGCGGCCAGGGCGAAGTCGCCGGCCATCAGCTGGGCCTGGAGGTCGCGCTCCGGCGGCACGATGGCCACGGTCAGCCGATCGAGCGGCTGGACGCCGGTGCGCGTGGCCTTGGGGGCCTCGGCCGGGCGCATCGTGGCGCAGCCGGCAAGGGCCGCCACCGCCAGCAGCACTGCAAAATGACGCACTCGCTTGAACTTGGACCGACCGCTCAGCACACTACTCTCCGTCTTTCCCGTTGGGCACCTGCAAGCGCCGGCGCCTTGGTAGGGGCACAATGCGCCCTTAGCTTAGCCGACGCCACCCAAGCCGACCCCCGTCATGCCACTCATCGCCCTCGGGCTCAATCACCTCACCGCGCCGGTCAGCCTGCGCGAGCAGGTGGCCTTCGACGCAGCGGTGGCACCCGAGGCGCTGGGCGACCTTACCCGCCAGCCGGGGGTCGAGGAGGCGATGATCCTCTCCACGTGCAATCGCACCGAGCTGTACTGCAGCGTGGCGGAGGGTTTCGAGACGGTGCCGGGCCAATGGCTGTCGCGCCAGCACCGGTTGACCCCGCAACGCCTCGACGAGTTCCTCTACCGCCACGACGAACACGACGCCGTGCGCCACATGTTCCGTGTGGCCACGGGGCTCGATTCCATGGTGCTCGGCGAACCGCAAATCCTGGGCCAGGTGAAGGAGGCCTACCAGCAGGCCCGTTCCGCGCAGAGCCTGCGGGCGCCGATGGAGCGTCTGCTTCAGCACACCTTCGCGGTGGCGAAGCGCGTGCGCACGGATACCCGCATCGGCGCGCATACCGTTTCGGTCGCGTATACGGCCGTCCGGCTGGCCGAGCAGGTCTTCACCGACCTGCGCCAGGCCTGCGTGCTGCTGATCGGCGCCGGCGAGACGATCGAACTGGCCGCCCGCCACCTCGCCGACAAGAACGTGCGGCGCCTCATCGTCGCGAACCGCACGCTCGAAAACGCGCAGGAGCTGGCCGGGCGTTACGCCGGTTATGCCATTTCGCTCGCCGACCTGCCCCGCCACCTCGCCGAGGCGGACATCGTCATCACTTCCACGGCATCGCGGAACCCGGTGGTCACCCGTCCGATGGTGGCCGATGCGATCGCCGCGCGCCGCCGCCGGCCGATGTTCATGGTGGACATCGCCGTGCCGCGCGACATCGAGCCCGATGTCGCCACACTGGATGACGTGTATCTCTATGGCATCGACGACCTGAAGCAGGTCATCGACGAAAATCGCCGCTCCCGCGAACTGGCCGCCCGCGAAGCCGATGCCATCATCGACCTCCAGGTCGAGCGATACATGTCCTGGCGCCGCGCCCTCACCCTGCGCAATCCAGCCGTCGACCTCCGCCAGGCCGCCGAGGCGCAGCGCGACGAGGTGCTGGCGAAGGCCCAGGCGATGCTGGCGAAGGGGCGGCCGGCCGAGGAAGCCCTCGCCTTCCTGGCGAACACCCTCACGAACAAGCTGCTGCATACGCCAAGCGCGCGTCTGCGCGACGCCGCCATGGCGGGCGACCTGGACCTGCTCCACGCCGCCGGCCGCCTGTACGGGCTAGACCCGGACGACGACCTTTCCGCATGATGTGCGGATGACCCCGGGACGACATGCAGTCGCCCGGGTCCTGGAGCCTGCTTTGTGTGGGAGCCGCTTTCAGCGGCGAAAGCCAACGCAGCGGAGATGCCGCGAGGCCTATCGCCGATGAATCGGCTCCCACACAAAGCAAGCCGCACAGCATTGACCGAATGACGCCCTCGATCCGCCGCAAACTCGAAGCCCTTGCCGAACGCCATGAGGAAATCGGCCTGCTGCTCGCGCAGCCTGACGTACTCGCCGACAGCCAGCGCTTCCGCGAACTCTCGCGCGAGTACGCGCAGCTGGAGCCCGTGGCCGCCTCGCTGAAGGAACACGACCAGGCCGAGCGCGAGCTGGCCGACACGCGCGCCATGCTCGACGACCCCGAGATGCGCGACATGGCCGCGGACGATATCGACCACATCGAGGCGCACCTCGCGAAGCTCGACAGCGAGCTGCAGGTTCTGCTGCTGCCGAAGGACCCGCGCGACGAGGGCAACCTGTTCCTGGAAGTGCGCGCGGGCACCGGCGGCGACGAGGCCGCGATCTTTGCCGGCGACCTGTTCCGCATGTACGCGCGCTACGCGGAGCGCCAGCGCTGGAACATCGAGATCCTCAGCGCCAGCGAGGGCGAACACGGGGGCTATAAGGAAATCGTCGCGCGCATCGAGGGCCGCGGTGCCTACTCGAAACTGAAGTTCGAATCCGGCACCCACCGCGTGCAGCGCGTGCCCGAAACCGAATCACAAGGACGCATCCACACCTCCGCCGCCACCGTGGCGATCCTGCCGGAGCAGGACGAGGTGGGCGACATCGAACTGCGCGACGCCGACCTCAAGGTAGACACCTTCCGCGCATCCGGTGCGGGTGGCCAGCACGTCAACAAGACCGATTCGGCCATCCGCATCACCCATCTGCCCACCGGCACGGTGGTGGAGTGCCAGGACGAACGCAGCCAGCACAAGAACCGCGCCCGCGCCATGAGCCTGCTGAAGGCACGCCTGCTCGACGCCGAGCGGAGCAAGCAGAGCGCGGCGCAGGCGGAGTCGCGTCGCCTCCAGGTCGGCTCCGGCGACCGCAGCCAGCGCATCCGCACGTACAACTTCCCGCAGGGCCGCATCACCGACCACCGCGTGAATCTCACCCTGTACCGGCTGACCGAGGTGATGCAGGGCGACCTCGACGAACTCGTCGACACCCTCACCCGCGAACACCAGGCCGACGAACTGCAGACCCTCACCGCCGCAGGCTGAACGGGACTGCTTTGTGTGGGAGCCGCTTCAGCGGCGATGGGTGCTTGCGGCAACCTTGCCCGCTGCCGCGGGATCGCCGCTGAAGCGACTCCCACATAAAGCACGCTCCGTACACATCGATGAGGCACACTCGAACTTCAGTCCGAGGAGCCGCCGCATGGGCAAGAAGAAAGAATACGAAAAAGCGCTGGAAGACCTGCAGGTCGAGCTCGTCGGCCTCACCCGCTGGCTGCGGCTCACCGGCAAGCGCATGCTGGTGATCTTCGAAGGCCGCGACGCCGCCGGCAAGGGCGGCACCATCAAGGCCATCACCGACAAGCTCGACACCCGCGCGGCCCGCGTGGTGGCCCTCGGCAAGCCCAGCGCTACCGAGGAATCGCAGTGGTACTTCCAGCGCTACGTGGCGCACCTGCCCGCCGCCGGCGAGCTCGTCCTGTTCGATCGCAGCTGGTACAACCGCGCCGTCGTTGAGCCCGCCATGGGCTTCTGCACCGACGACCAGTACGAGCGCTTCATGAAGGCCTGCCCTGTCTTCGAGAAGATGCTCGTCGACGACGGGATCATCCTCCTCAAGTACTGGCTGTCGGTCGACCAGGACGAGCAGGAGGAACGCTTCGCCGAGCGCGCGGCCGATCCTCTGAAGCGTTGGAAGCTGTCGCCCGTGGACGTGAAGGCTCGCGAGAAGTACGCCGAGATGGGCGACCTGCGCGACGCGATGATCCAGAAGACGCATACCGACGACGCACCGTGGTTCGTGGCCGACTTCGACGACCAGAAGACCGGCCGCCTGAACCTCATCCGGCACATGCTCGACCAGCTTCCCGACAAGCAATCCCCCGACAAGGAGTTCGACCTGCCGCCGCTGGAGGGCAAGCCGAAGAAGGACAAGGTGACTGCGAAGGCGGAACGGGTGCCGAAGGTTTATTGAACCGAGCAACGCGCGATATGGGCGTGGTGGCTTCGTACGCGCTGAAGTCACTGGGCCCCTGCCTTCGCAGGGGCGACGGGACTGAGTTACCGAGTCTCTGCCTTCGCAGGGGCGACGGGACTGAGTTACCGAGTCCCTGCCTTCGCAGGGGCGACGGTTATCGGGCTATGGATGCACGGTGGTGGGGCGCCGTGACCGAGGTGCACGCCGGGGCAACCGCCCGTTGCGCGACAGGCGCAGCCACTGGCGCAGTGCGAGCAGCCCGCCGATCGATTCGATCATCGCTGCCGGCACCCACATGATGACACCGCCGATGAGCTGCCCGGTAAGCACGTTCATCGTGAAGGCCCGCCCGCATATCTCGAAGATCGGATAGAGGTCCGTCTTCGAGAAGGTGACGATGGCGCCCGCCACGATCTGCGGCGTCATGGTGATCGCGGGCGACAGCACGCGCCAGCCGGGCGACATGCGCCCCGGCGGCTTCGGCCGGTGATCCAGCACCAGCCACCAGTAGGAAAGGCCGGAAAGCACCATCGACCAGTTCATCGCCCGGTAGATGCGCCAGTCCAGCATGGCAAGCGTCTGCATGTCCGGTATCAGCCAGACGAGGATCAGCGCCACGAAGAACAGCGTGACGAAGGCCGGATTGAAGGCCACGGACGCAATGATCCGCCATGCCACCGACTGCCCCGCCCTGCGCACGTGCACGCGCCGGCGCAACGGCAGGCCGGCACGCAGGGCCGTTCCGGGATAGGCCGCGATCAGGAGCAACGGCGCCAGGTGATGCAGGAGCACCTGCTGGATGCGATGCATGAAGAATTCATGCTCGGCGAAATAGTCGAAATACGTGTGCAGGGACACGTACACCAGCCCCATGCCCACCCAGAAGGCCGCCTGGCGCGCCGCGGGTACGTGGAGGCGCCGCGTACCCCGCACATAGAGCCACGCGGTGCCGGCGAACGTCAGCAGGAACACCCAGGAGAATTCCCAGGGCACGATCCACTTCAGCATGGCGTCGAGCATCGCTCAGACCACGCGCCGGCTGCGCCGGGTGCGACGCCAGCCGTAGATCAGGCCGAACAGGGCCACCAGCCCCGGTACCAGCACGATGTTGATGAACTTGAGGCGCAGGCCTAGGGCATCGATCTCCGCATTGAGCTGGTGCTGCACCTCACGAAGCTCCTTGCCGATGGCGAGCTTTCGTTGCAGGTATTGCTCCACCTCGCGGCGCTGTTCGCCTGTCGCCGTGGCGGGCGTTGCCGCGTTCTTGGCCGGCTGCAGTTCCGTGAGGCGGCGCTGCGTCTCGTAGAGCTCGTTTTCCAGTTCCCGCTTTTTCACGAGGAACTTGCGATCGGCGGCCGCCTGCAACGCACGCACCTTGGTGAACGGACGTTGCGAGTTCACCCGGCCGCGAATCGACAACAGCGCGGTCGATCCGCCGAGGTTGTCGACGATGTTCGCCACGAAGTCGCCGTTGTTCGCAAAGGGAGTGAGCTGCTGTTGGCCCAGCAGCGGCTGCACGTCGATCCACAAACGGTCGGAGAGCAGGTCCGTATCGGCGACGAGAACCACCTCACCCGGCGCCGCCGCCTGGGCCAGGTGATCCTTGTCATGGCGTTCCGGGAACGCCGTGCGGAAGGTATCGCGCAGCCGCGCGGCCAGCACGTAGCGCTCGTGCGTGGGCTGGTAGTTGTCCAACAACACGGACGGATCGGATGCGGCATCGCGCACGCGCTGAGCGGGCACCACGGCGGCTTCGTCCGAGGTCTGCACCAGGGGAATGAGGCGAGCCTTCGTTTCCGGCGCCAGTTCGAAGAATCCCGCCGAGGAGAAATTCACTCGCTGCAGGCTCGCCGTGACCACGTCGTCGTGGTTGAGGTCCTGCGCGCCCAGGCCCAGCATGGCCGGGTGCGCGATGCTGTTGCCGTTCAATTCGATGGTGAGCGCCTGCGACCTGTCGAGCACCACCTTGGTGGGGTCGTAATCCACGCCCCATGCCTCGAACAGCCGGCGCAGGTCCGAGTCGTGGTCGTCCACCACGCCGTGCGAGTCGACGAGCGGCGCGTTGTCCATCTCCGCATCGGGGTCGACGTAGACCACCAGGTGGCCACCGTGCAGCACGTACTGGTCGATGGCGTAGAGGGCGTCGTCCGGCAATCGCTTGGGATGGATCAGCAGGAGGACCTTGATGGACGGGTCGATGTGCGTGAGGCCGTCGGGGTCGATGTTGGTCACCTCGGCCAGCTGGTCCAGCTGGCGCACGACCGCCCATGCCGGCTCGCCGATCACGAGGTTGCCCTCGACGGGCAATGAGCTGATCACGCCCAGGTGCGGCTTCGTCGGCATGCCCAGTTCGTAGAGCAGCTTCGCGATGTCGTATTCGACGAAGGATTCGCGAGCCGGATCGAAGAAGGGGATGGCCTGCGGCGGTACGTCGCCGGCGTTGCTCATGCCCACCAGGCCGAAGAACACGCGCTCGCCGTTGCTCCCGCCGCTGGCGGGCGACAGCCCGTAGCTTTCCGCGGCGTCCTCGTCGTCCGAATAAGGCACGGGATCGATGACCCTGAAGCGGATGCGTCCGTGCGCCCGCACGGCGATCTCGCGCAGCATCTCGTGCACGCGCTGCTCGTAACTCCGCAGCTGTGGCAGGTCGCGCGTGGCATGCTCGGAGAAATAGAGCGTGAGGGTGAGCGGCTTGCGCAGGCCGTCGACGATCTTCTGGGTACCGGGCGTCAGCGTGTATATGCGGTCGGCGGTGAGGTCCATGCGCGCGGTGCGCAGCGACATGGAACTGATGGCGATGGCCACGAGGAACAGCACCGCGATGCCAAGAAGGGCAAGGCGCAGCAGGAAGGAGCGCGAGACCTGCAGGCGGCGCATCGTCAACGCGTCCGCTTGAGGTCGAGCACGACGACGCTGGCGGCGAGCCAGGCGACGATCGTGGCGAAGAAGTACACGAGGTCGCGCAGGTCGAGAACACCCCGGGCGATCGCGTTGGCATGCCGCGTGATGCTGAGCTGGCCCATGGCGCCGAGCAGCTTGGGTGGCACCGAATCCTGGAAGAAGTCGAGCACCTGCGGCTGGCCCACCAGCAGGAGCAGGAAGCAGACCGCCGCGGTGAGGATGAAGGCGATGATCTGGCTGCGCGTGCTGGTGGACATGCAGGTGCCGATGGCGATGAAGGCACCCGCCATCAGCCAGCTGCCGACATAGCCCGCCAGCACCACGCCGTTGTCCGGGTCACCCAGGTAGTTCACCGTGATCCAGATGGGGAACGTAAGCACGAGGCAGATGCCGATGAAGGTCCACGCCGCCAGGAATTTACCGAGTACGGCCTGTGAGATCGTCACGGGCAGCGAGAACAGCAGTTCCAGCGTGCCGGAGGCGCGCTCTTCGGCCCAGGTGGGCATCGTCACCGCCGGCACCAGCACGAGGTAGAGCCAGGGATGCATGTCGAAGAACGGCTGCAGGTCGGCCAGGCCGCGATCGTAGAAATCGCCGGTGTAGAAGGTGAGCAGCCCCGCCAGGACCAGGAAGATCACCATGAAGAC
>NZ_JBNDHZ010000042.1:0-37846 GCF_056755355.1 Luteibacter sp. HAY1-4A | reverse complement strand
AGATGTGTATAAGAGACAGCCCCATATGCACTTAGGACAAGTCTGGGATCTGTGCGTGCTAAGCGCACGTCCCGCCGCCGCATGGAATGCGACTGGAGAGCCGATAGGTTCCTTAACTCACGAGGTGCTTGTCATACATTGGCATTGCGTCCGCGGGCGTCCCCGTGGCCCGATAGAACACGTTGTGTCGTCCGTAATGCCTCATCAGTCCGGCCATGAGCGCCACGGCGCAGGCGGCCCCCTGTTCGGTCACGGTAACTTCTGAGTCAATCTGAAGAAGCAATCCTTCCTCCTGCAACAACACCGCCCGCCCCCACACCTGCATCGACGCCAATTGAGTTCGACGAAAGCGGTTCGCTCGGGCGGAACCCTAGAGAGGGTTGTCGTGTACGCAAGACTAGTTGTCGCTTTTTGTAGATAAGCGCCCTGTTGATCTCCGCTCTCCCCTTCGCGCACGACACCGAGCTTATAGGCGCAACGTTAGGAAGTGCGCCCCATCCCCACCATCACCAAGGCGTCGTACCATACGATGACGTCGCTTTACCGCCAACATCATAGGGGGGGAGAGAGCATGAGTGTGACGCCGCGCGGCATGTCCGTTCAGGAAGCATATCGAGAATTTGTGGCGGGCAACTTCATGGTTAACCGTCAGTACCAAAGAAAGCTGGTCTGGACCGTTAGCGAGAAAGCCCGGCTCATCGACAGCATATTGCGTGGCTACCCCATTCCGCTCATTCTGCTTGCCACCCAGACGCAGGAAGATGGTTCGAAGGTCTTTGAGATCGTCGACGGCATGCAGCGCCTGAATGCGGTGTTTTCCTACATTGAAAACCAGTTCGCCTCCGCCGGCCGTTACTTTGATGTGGAGCAGCTCGCGCGAGCTAAACAGGCGTCGGACGAGGGGCGTTTCGTTGCTATCGGGGACAGTGACAAGCTATTGGATGCAGCGAGCTGTGCGCGTCTGCTCGAGTACACCTTCGCCGTCACAGAATTTCCCGTGGTCGACCCGGAGTCGGTCAATGACGTGTTCGGGCGCATTAACGCTTATGGACGGCAGCTCAGCGATCAGGAGAGGCGTCAGGCTGGCGTAATATCGCCGTTCGCGAATTTCGTTCGCGAGATCTCCGCGGAGCTTCGCGGCGATGCATCGGCCACCTATCTTGACTTGGCCTCGATGCCTCAGATAAGCGTCGACGTTGAAGGAGATGAAGACAATAGATATGGGGTTCGCGCTGACTCTACCTTCTGGTGTAAGCAGGGTGTAATTCGAAAAAATCAGTTGCGTGAGGCCGAGGACGAACAGATGCTCGCCGATCTTGCTATCTCGATTCTTGAAGAGCGTCCATTCGCCTTCAGTGGGGCCGCGCTCGACCAGTATTATGATTCCCAGTCTGAGGTGTCACGCGAAATCAATGCCCGCCTGTTCGCTTTTGGCGCGGACGCGCTAAAAAACGCGATCATTACGACGTTTTCAGTACTGCGCGAAACTGTCGAGCGCTATGACCCGAGCCCGAACGCGCTTCGCAGGGTTATACACCCTGAAGCTGGCGGCAACCCGATCAAGACCGGGTTCTATGCGGTCTTTATGGCCCTCTACGAGCTTTGCTTGCGAGAGGGGAAGACTCCGTTTGACGGCACGGCGATCATGCGGGCGCTGTCTAACCTGCAGTCTCGACTCAACGTCGCGGCCGGTCAGATTCGCTCCGGTCCCCGACAACAGAATGTCGCCATGACTAAGGGACTCATCCAGGCTTACTTCGAGGAGAGAGATCCCGGTGTTGCTCAGTTGGGCATGGGATTGGCTATTCGGTTTGAGAATGCTCTGCGGCGATCAAGGGTCGAAACAGCGGCTTATGAATGCAAACAGGGCCTTTGCTCACTCGCAGCCAACAGGACGTTGAATGCGGACCTTATGGACCGGCTCGTCGAAACAGCATGCGGGATCGCCAACATTGGACCACATTCCAGTGGTGCCATCTTCATCGGCGTTGCTGACAACTTCGAGACGGCAGAGCGCGTCAGAGCACTGGACAATGTCGAGCCGCTGTCGGTGGGTGCGCGGTACGTCGTCGGCGTCGATCGCGAGCTCGCTCCGCTGAATCAAACGCTTGACGCTTATAAGCAACGGGTGGTCGCACGTTTCAGGAACTCCGGCCTGAACGAGCCGCTGCGCTCGTCGCTGCTCGGCCATATCGACTGCATCGATTACCGAGGCATGTCGGTGCTGTGCATATGGATCCCTAGTCAACGCAGCGTATCGGTACTTGATGACAGGGTGTTCGCCCGTGAGGGTTCCAATACGGTGCGTTCCGACGGCTTCCGCGCGATACAGGCCGTGGCGGCGCGATTCGATTAACTGTGCGCCGCCAGGCGCGCAGCATTACGATGACATCGTGATCCCACTGGTTGGTGCAGATGCGACATCCAGATGATCCATACGGTCATTTATGTAGCCAGCTGAATCACGACAACCTGTAGCCCGCCGGCGCTCTCGGCTACGCCTTCCAGCAAGGACCGCCGGCGGCCGCACTGATGAAGCAGTTCAGGAAAAATCTATTGGATCGCAAACTGCAGCAGCAGTCGTGATGCATTGTGACAAGCAAGTCATCACGTCGAACACAATAATGATCGACCGCATCCGCTTCTCGCATCGTGCGTCCACCGACATGGGTGAGATCGACGTAGCTCGCCTTATCCACATGAGTTCCGATGGACAACTGGCAACAGTAGCTACACCTGCGCATCTGGAGATATCGATGAATTCGAGCCCTCCACGGCGGCGGCCTGACTCATCGCGTCGCCTCCCTCGCCAGGCGAATTCGAATGCTGGCCGCATGGGCAGACCTGCCAAGCGAGCCGGGTAAAGTCCGGGAGGCCAGCTTTATGACGTGATACCCCGGCGCCGCAGAAGAACAGCACGTCGCCGAGGTCGCGCGCCTCCAGCAGTGCATCCGGGATGTTTGGACCATTGGCATTGAAGCGCATCCGGCTCTCCGATTGGCATAAGCCCTACCCGCGCCGGCACCTTATGTACACACTTTGCTAAATGGATCCAGCCAAATCCGTCAGATCCTCTAGGAATAAGTCGGAGGTATCCGCGAAAACTGAGGCGCTGAGCCAATCTAGGGCCTCTCATTTAGCAAAGTGTGTGCGTCGTGTCCAAACTATGCCATTCCGTCCACGTTCACATCTTGCCGACGGATTGCGCGCGCATATAGAAATCCCTAAATTGGTGCAATGCCCGCACCCAACGAAGCCGAACTCCCCTCCCTAATGAGCACCGGCCTCGCCTTGGTCGAAGACGACGGCCGGGTCTGCTGGATCAACGCTGCAATGGCCGAAATGCTCGACGTCGGCCCCCGTACGGCCATGGGCCAGCGGCTCACGGCGCTCCTGCGGGAACCTTCGCTGGAAGCGCAACTGACGCGCACGCTCGCTGACGGACGCGCCTTCAACCTGCGCGGCACCTCCTTTACCGTGGCGCGGGGCCGGGAGTTGCTGGCCGACCTGACGACCCAGCCGGTGGACGGGGGCCGGGTGCTGGTGGAACTCCATCCATTGGCTTCCGACATCGTGCCCGCCGCCACGCCCTTGTCGGCCACGCTGCGCGGCTTCGCGCATGAGGTGAAGAATCCTCTCGCCGGCTTGCGCGGCGCGGCGCAATTGCTCGAACGGCGGGTGTCGGAGCCCGACCTTCGCCAGCTCGCCGCGATGGTCATCGCCGAGGCCGACCGCCTCGCTTCGCTCGCGGATGGCCTGCTTCGCCACGGTGGCACCGCGCGGATCGCATCGGTCAACGTGCACGAGCTGCTCGAGCGCGTCGAGACCCTGGTCGCCGCGGAGCAGGGTGCGCCGCGCGTTCGTCACGACTACGACCCGAGCCTTCCCGACATCCAGGGCGATGCCGATCGCCTCCTCCAGGTGCTGTTGAACCTCACCCGCAACGCCACGCAGGCGGGTGCGCGAACGATCACGCTGCGCACGCGCGTCGAGCATGCCGTCCGCCTCGGCGAGCGTGTCGTCCGTGCCGCCCTCCGCGTGGACGTCGTGGACGACGGTCCCGGTGTGCAGAGCGAACTCCGCGACACGCTCTTCCAACCCCTCGTCTCCGGCCGCCCCGACGGTACCGGCCTCGGCCTTGCCCTTTCCCGCGAGATCGCCCTCGAACACGGTGGTGACCTTCGCTACACCAGTCATCCGGGCGAGACGACCTTTTCGCTGTACCTGCCCATGGAGCGCGCATGACCGACATATGGATCGCCGACGACGATCGCGGCGTGCGCTTCGTGCTCGCCGAGGCGTTGCGCGACGCCGGCCATGCCGTGCGCGAATTCAGCACGGGCGACGCGGTGCGCGCGGCACTGACGGAGGGCCGGCCGGACCTGCTGGTCACCGATGTGCGCATGCCCGGCGAGGACGGCCTGCACCTGCTCGAAGACCTCACCCGGCGCAACATCGGCCCTGTGATCGTGATGAGCGCCTTTACCGACGTGGCCACCACGGCAGCGGCGTACCGCGCCGGCGCGGCGGATTACATCGCGAAACCGTTCGACCTCGACCTTGCCGTGGAAGCGGTGGAGCGTGCGCTCGCAGCCTCGCGCGAAGCGGTGGTGGTGCCGGCCACGCGGGTGGACACGCATGCGCTGCTTGGCGAGAGTCCCGCCATGCGCGAGGTGTTCCGCTTGATCGGCCGCGTGGCCGCCAGCGACCTCAACGTGTTGATCACCGGCGAGACGGGCACGGGCAAGGAACTGGTGGCACGTGCGCTGCACGACGAGAGCGCGCGGCGAGGCAAGCCCTATGTGGCGCTCAACACCGCGGCCATTCCTTCGGAGTTGCTGGAGAGCGAACTCTTCGGCCACGAGGCGGGCGCGTTCACCGGTGCCACGCGCCGCCACGCCGGGCGCTTCGAGCAGGCCGACGGCGGCACGCTGTTCCTCGACGAAATCGGCGACATGCCCCTCGCCTTGCAGACACGGCTGCTGCGCGTGCTGGCGGGGGGCGAGTTCTATCGCGTGGGCGGGCGCGAACTCATGCATGGGAACGTGCGCATCATTGCCGCCACCCATCAAGACCTCGAAGCACGGGTGGCGGCCGGGCAGTTCCGCGCCGACCTGAAGCATCGCCTCGATGTGGTGCGCATCGCGCTTCCCTCGCTGCGCGAACGCCGTGCCGACATTCCCCTGCTGGCAAAACACTTCCTCGCCCAGGCGGCCGCCGAACTGAACCTTCCGCCGAAGCGTTTCTCGCGCGGCGCGATGAAGCTGATCGAGCAGCGCGAATACCCCGGCAACGTGCGCGAGTTGGAGAATCTGTGCCGGCGGCTTGCCGTGATCGCGCCCGGTGTGGAAATCCAGGCCAGCGATCTCGGCGGCATCGCGGTGGGCCAGCCACGGGGCACCGAGTGGACGGAAGCCCTGCGCGCCTGGGCACAGGATGCCCTGGCGCGCGGCGAGCCGGACATCCACAACCGCGCCCGCGAGGCGCTGGACAAGACCTTGCTGCAAGTCGCGCTGATCGCCAACGACGGTCACCGGCAGAACGCGGCCGCCGCCCTCGGCGTCGGCCGGAACACCTTGACCCGCAAACTCGGTGCGTCGCGCAAGCGGCGGCCCTCGAAGGAATAACGTCATGTCCCTGGAGATTCGCCGCGCGGCGCTGGAAGACGCCGATGCCATTGCCCGCTGGAACATCGCAATGGCGTGGGAAACCGAGCAGAAACGGCTGGATGCCGACACCATCGGACGCGGTGTGCGTGCGGTGTTCGACGAACCGCGCCGTGGCTTCTACCTCGTTGCCGAACTCGACGGTGTCGCCGTGGGCTGCCTGCTCGTCACGTACGAGTGGAGCGACTGGCGCTGTGGCGATTTCTGGTGGGTGCAAAGTGTGTACGTCGCCTCCGAAGCGCGCCGCGCCGGCGTGTTCCGCGGCATGTATGCGCACGTGAAGGCGATGGCGGAAGGCGCGGGCGCGGTGGGCTTGCGCCTCTACGTGGAACTGGAGAACGAGCGGGCGCAGGCCACGTATGCCGGGCTGGGCATGGAACGCTGCCACTACTACATGTACGAGGCGCCCCTGAAGGGCTAGCGCTCCTTCAGCGAGGCGTTCAGTCCAAGGCCACCGTGGGATCGCCCATGTCGATCACGGAGATGCGCGCCTCGAAATCCCGCGCGGTCATTGGCTTGCCGAACAGGAAGCCCTGCATCTGCGAACAACCCGCCGAGCCCAGGAAGGTGGCCTGCTCCATGCTCTCCACGCCTTCGGCCAGCACCTGCTTGTTCATGCCCTTGCCCATGGTGACGATGGCGCTGACGATGGCGGCGCTGTCGTTGTCCCACGCCACGTCGCGGATGAAGGCGCGGTCGATCTTGAGGATGTCGACGGGGAAGTGCTTGAGGTAGGCGAGGCTGCAATAACCCGTGCCGAAGTCGTCGAGGCTTAGGGCCACGCCCAGCGACTTGATCTTGCGCAGCAGTTCGGCGATATGGTCGCCGCCTTCCATCACGGTGCGCTCGGTGAGTTCCAGCTCGAGCAACGTGGGATGGAGTCCCGTTTCCACGAGCACGGCGCGCAGCGATTCATAGAAGCGCGTGTGCTGGAACTGCAACGCCGAGACGTTCACCGACACGGACAGCGGCCGGTACAGCCGCGTCCATGCCTCGGCCTGGCGACAGGCTTCGCGCAAGGCCCATTCCCCGATGGGTACGATCAGGCCGCAGTCTTCGGCCACGGGGATGAACTGCTCGGGCGAATAGACGTCTTCGCCGTCGACCTGCCAGCGCAGCAGGGCCTCGGCGCCGACGATGGTGCCAAGTTCCACGTCGACCTTGGGCTGGTAGTGCAGGCTGAGTTCGTTGCGGGCGAGGGCCTTGCGCAATTCGACCTCGATGCGCACGCGCGCCGTGTTGCGCTCGTTCATCGTGGGGTTGAAGAAGCGATAGCCGTTGCGCCCCTGCATCTTGGCTTCGTACATGGCGGTATCGGCGTTGCGCAGCAGCGACTCGGCGTCTTCCGCGTCGTCGGGGTACACGCTGATGCCGATGCTGAAACTGATGGTGAGAGCCGGGGTGTCGAGCCCCAGTCCGAACGCCTGGCCGCAGGCGGCCAGTACCTTCTCGGCCACCGTGCTGGCGTCGCCCGGCCCCTCGATGAGAGGCAGCAGCACCACGAATTCATCGCCGCCGAGGCGGCTCACGGTGTCGTCGGAGCGGACGGCGCCACGGATACGGCGCGCCACTTCCTGAAGCAGGTTGTCGCCCGCGGCGTGGCCCAACGAGTCGTTGATCTGCTTGAAGTGATCGACGTCGACGAACAGCAGCGCCGCGCGCTGGTTGCGCCGCGCGGCCGAGGTCACGGCGAATTCCATGCGCGACGTGAGCAGCGCGCGGTTCGGTAGCCCGGTGAGCGTGTCGTGGTGCGCGAGGTGGGCCATCTTCAGGGCCAGCGCACGGGTTTCGCTCACGTCGTGGAACACCACCACGCCGCCGACCACATTGCCGGCATGGTCGTGAATGGGGGCGGCGGAATCCTCGATCGGGCTGTCGAAGCCGTTGCGATGCACGAGGATGGCGTCGGTGGTGAGGCCGACGATGCTGTTCTTGCTGACCGCCATGATCAGCGGATTGGGAATCGGCCGGCGCGTGAGCGGATCGCGCAACTGGAAGATGTCGTCCATGGGCCGTCCCACCGCTTCGTGGCTTGACCATCCGGTCATGGCCTCGGCGATGGGATTGAGCGAGGTGACGATGAGTTGCGTGTCGGTGGTGATGACGGCGTCGCCGATGGACTTCAGCGTGACCTCGGCGAGCTCGCGCTCGCGGAACAGCGCGTCTTCGAAGGCCTTGCGTTCGCTGATGTCCTGTATCTGGGAGATGAAGTACAGCGGCCCGCCGACTTCGTCGCGCACCAGCGAGACGCTGAGCTGCACGTGCACCACGTGTCCGTCACGGTGCAGGTAGCGTTTTTCCATCTGGTAGGACAGCCGGTCGCCGGAGAGGAGCTTCTCCACGAAGCCGAGGTCCGCGGCGAGGTCGTCGGGATGGGTGACGACCTGGAACGAGGTACCCATGAGCGTCTGCTCGTCGTAGCCCAGCATGGCGCAAAGGGCTTCGTTCACCTGCAGCCAGCGGCCGTCGGGCAGTACCAGCGCCATGCCGATGGCGGCGTAACGGAATGCCTGTGCGAAGCGCCGCTCGCTTTCCTTCAGGCGGGCCTCGAGCAAACGCCGGCTGGAAATGTCGGCGAGCAGGATGGCCACGCCGCGCACGTTGCCCTCGTTGTCCACGTCGGGCGAGAAGGTGGCTTGCGCATAGTGGTCGCCCGCGCTGTTGCGGATGGCACGGTCGGCCACCATGACCGTGCCGCCCAAGGCCGCGCGGATGTCGGGCTCGATGTGCGTGTAGACCACCGGATCGATGACCTCGACGATGGGGCGGCCCACCACGTCGACATCGTCGACGTTCATCCACGCCAGGTACGCGGGGCTGGCGTAGCGGTAGCGCATGGCCGTGTCGACGTACGCGATCATGGCCGGCGTCCGCTTCAGGAGGTACGCGGACCAGTCGGATGGGGAGTCGTTGACGGGAGGAGTGGATGAGCGCATGGAGCCGCCGGTGTGACCTCGGCCCACTCTAGAACCTCAGTCCCCTCCCGTATATCGGACGATTCGTGAAATCGGGTTTCAGTGCAGCGCGGGCGCCGGGGCGGAGAGGGCACCGTCGGCGTCCAGCAGCATCCGGCCGAGGGCATGGAGCTCCTGGGTGGCGTCATAGCGCTCGGTCAGCGCATCGAGCAGCGGCGCCAGGGCGTCCGGTGCCAACGGATAGCCGTGCGCGAGGACCCGGGCCTTGCCCGGCGCCGGTTGGGCCACGGTGATGGCGGCCATGCCGAGGCCGGCCGCCTCGTGGGCGTACAGGGCAGGCGGGGGCAGCGCCGGATCGGCCGTGGCAATGGGCTCGATCAGGTAACCGGCCGTCTGGGTCGATTCGCCCTCGAGGTGGAGGGGAACGTGGTGCGCGGCCAGCAGGGCCGCGTACTGGCGCAGTTCGAACAGGGTGCCCGCGAACTCATGGCTGGCGTCGGCACCCTTATTGCCCGCCTGCGCGAACCACGACGACGGCCCGGGTACGCCCACCCGCCCCTCGGCATAACGCAGGGGCAGCCCGCGCGATCCCACGGCCGTCTCCTCCTTATAAGGCGTGAGCAGCGCGGCCTCGAGCATGGTCCACATGGGGGCCAGGTTCACGTGCTCGTATTGCACGCAGGTGAGCGCGATCAGGTCGTTGCGGCTGAGATACCGCGCATGCTCCAGGCGCATGCCCAGGGTGCGCATGAGGAAGTCCGCCGTAGCCGTGCCGGCTTCGCCACGCCCGACCAGTTCCACTTCCATGGCGCCGGCCATGTCTTCCGCCTGGCTGGCGGGCGCCAGCACCATCCAGGGTATGAGGCGCATGGGACCGCCCGCGTAAGCGCGGTCGGGCACCAGCGGTTGCGCCGGCATGTGGCCTTCATGGGTGCCGAAGGCGACCACGCCGCCGGCATCGGTCACCCGCGGGATGCGCCGCGCCAGTTCTTCCAGCGTGGCGAATACGGGGAAACCGGGGCGCAGCAGCTCCACGCCGTCGAACAGGGCGCCGGCGATGGCCAGGCGCGATGACTCGATGCCGGGCAGGAGGGCGCGCAGGTCGTCGGCCATCAGGGAAGCGAGCACCTGGGCTTCGTCCCGGGTGAGTTCCAGCCGGTCGGGCGCGCCGTCCCCGGCCAGTTCCAGCGCCAGCACGGCGGGGCAGGCGATCAGCGACTCGTTCACGGCAGGTTTTTCCGAACGGCAAAGGAACGCAATTCTATCATTCGGCCGGATCGGGCTTTCGCCGGAAGGGGATGCGGGTTAGCCTTGCCGATACGCGTTCGTCGGCGATCGTCGGCATCCGCGATCCCTTCTTCGCACTCGGCTGCCCCTGGGGCATCCCCTCGGTCTGGACAGTTTCTCAAGCATGGATAAGTCGCAAAAGCGTGTGGGTGTGGTCGGCGGCGTCCGCATCCCCTTCTGCCGGAACAACACGGCCTACGCCGACGTCGGCAACTTCGGCATGTCGGTGAAGGTGCTCGGGGCCCTGGTGGAAAAATTCGGGCTGCATGGCGCCGAGCTGGGCGAGGTGGCCATGGGCGCCGTCATTCGCCATTCCTCGGACTGGAACCTGGCGCGCGAAGCGGTGCTGTCCTCCGGGCTGGCCCCCACGACGCCCGGCATCACCACGGCCCGGGCCTGCGGTACCTCGCTCGACAACGCCATCCTCATTGCCAACAAGATCGCCACCGGCCAGATCGAGGCCGGCATCGCGGGCGGTTCGGACACCACCAGCGACGTACCCATCGTCTATGGCCAGAAGCTGCGCAAGCGCCTGCTGGCCATGAATCGCGCGAAGACGATGAAGGAAAAGCTCCAGGTCGCCACGCGTGGCTTCTCCCTGAAGGAACTGAAGCCATCGTTCCCGGGCGTGGCCGAACCGCGCACGGGCAAGTCGATGGGCGACCACTGCGAGCTCATGGCGAAGGAGTGGAAGATCGGCCGGGTAGAGCAGGACGAACTGGCGCTGGCCAGCCATCGGAAGCTCGCCGCGGCCTATGAGGCCGGCTTCTTCACCGATCTGGTGGTGCCGTTCCGTGGCCTGAAGCGCGACGGCTTCCTCCGTCCGGACACCACGCTCGAAAAACTCGCCTCGCTGAAGCCCGCCTTCGACAAGACCTCCGGCCAGGGCACGCTCACCGCCGGCAATTCCACGGGCCTTTCCGACGGTGCCGCCGCCGTGCTGCTGGGCAGCGAGGAATGGGCAGCGGCTCGCGGCCTGTCGATCCAGGCTTACCTCACCCACGCGCAGGTGGCGGCGGTCGACTTCGTGCATGGCGAAGGCCTGCTCATGGCCCCCACCATCGCCGTGCCGCGCATGCTGAAGCAGGCGGGCCTCACGCTGCAGGATTTCGACTTCTACGAAATCCACGAGGCCTTCGCCGCGCAGGTGCTCTGTACGCTGCGCGCCTGGGAAAGCGAAGACTACTGCCGGCAGCGGCTGGGCCTCGACGCCCCACTGGGCTCGATCGATCCGGCCAGGCTCAACGTCAACGGTTCCAGCCTCGCGGCCGGTCATCCGTTCGCGGCCACCGGCGCCCGTATCGTGGCCACCCTGGCGAAGATGCTGGAGCAGAAGGGTTCGGGCCGCGGCCTGATCTCCATCTGCACGGCCGGCGGCATGGGCGTCACGGCTATCCTCGAACGCCCCTGATCGTCCCCGTCATAGCCCGCATGCTCGCTTTACGTACCAGTACTTCCCTAAGCGCCCTCGCGCTGCTCATCGGTGTCGCCGGCACGAGCTGGCTCACCGCGCTCACCTACGAGCGGGCGCCGAGGACGCGCGGCCTCGCCGAAGTCACGCTGCCCACGGCGGCGCCGGCCCTGGTGTCGAAAACTGTTTCGCAGGTGGCGCCCGCCGCCGCTCGCCCGGCTGCCGTCACCCCGTCGTCGGCGCGGCCAGCCAGTGCCCGGCCTGCGTCCGTCGTACCTCCGTCGGCGCGTCCGGCAAGTGTGGCCAGGGCTCCCGTTCCGGAATCGCTGGTGCCGGTGTTCATGCCGTCGCCGCGTTATCCGATGTCCGCGTTGCGTGCGCACCGCGAGGGGAAAGTGGTGCTCCATGTCACGGTCACGCCGGAAGGCGACGTCACCCAGGTCGCCGTCGGCCGCTCCAGCGGCGACGAAGCCCTCGACCGCGCCGCACAGGAGGCGGTGCGCGACTGGCGTTTCGCCGCAGCCGACGACCGCCCCGATCGCTACACGGCGGAACTGCCGGTCACGTTCGAACTCACGCGGTGAACCGGAACCCAGGCGTCCTGTAGGAGCCGCTATAGCGGCGAGAACACGGCACCGTATCGCAAGGTTCCCTCGCCGCTATAGCGGCTCCTACAGAATCCCCGCCGCCGAACCGCCGAACGCCGTGATCATCCGCGTGTAGATCAGCTTGAGCGACACGTCCACTTCGGGGAAGTCGCCCACGGGCTCGTAGCATTCGAAGAAGCGGGGGTCTTTCCAGCGCATGGGAATGCAGCCGGGCTTGAGGTCGTAACTCGTGGCATAGCGGAACGGCCACAGGTCGAAGAACGGCAGGCGCTCCGACACGTCGCCGATGAATTCATTGATCGACGACAGCACCGGGATCGTCTTGTGCCGGGGGGCGATCACCCAGGCATTGCCGGGTTCGGTGTCCTGCAGGATCGAATCGCGCAGCCGGTCGGCGAAGCGCTTGTCGTACACGATCACGCCTGACTCGGTGTTGTAGTGGTCCGAGCGCGGGTCGAAATTGTGCGTGCCCACCATGGCGAAGGTGTCGTCCACCACGATGGACTTCGCATGCAGCCCGAACCGTACACCGGCGGTGAGCAGCGGCGCGGGCCTGTTGCGCGAACCTCGGCTGGCGCGGCTGCCGAGCAATCCGGCCGACTCCGAAGGGGGGACGAATCGTTGCGAGGCCGCGCGTCCGCCGGGCCGCCGCGCCCGGCCACCGCCGTCCGCACGGTTTGGGGAAGCTCCCGCCACGGGCCCGTCGACGGGAGGCGTATCGACGGCCCACGTATGGCCTTCCAGCGCATCGGGGTCCGCGTCGAGAGGATGCGGTTTCAGCTCGTAGATCTCGAACCCGTAGTCGGTGAGGTAGCGCTTGCGATGCTTGTACGAGAGCGCATACACCGCGAACGCGTCGGTGGACGCCAGCGAGTTCGTGGACACCACCACGCGCGGCGGATCCGGCCGGCGGCCCAGCGCGCTGAATATTTTCTTCGCCGGCTTGCTCATGACAAGGTAGGGCGTCTGCAACACGATCTCGCTCTTCGCGTTGCGCACCAGTCCCATGATGTGGCGCGTCAGGGCGCGCACCTCGCGCTGCTTCGGTTCGTCGGTCTTGCCGGGCAGGTCGGAAAGGTATTCCACGCGGTTCATGCGCAGGGTGTTGCGCATGATGTGCTCGTCGAGCCACGCCGGATCGAGCGCGTCGGACACCAACGTGGCCACCCTGTCGGGCTTCTCGTAGGTGGGTGGATTCCAATGCCGTGGATCGTCGGTATCGGCCAGCAGTTCCCGGTTCACGTCACGCAGGTGGGTAAGCGGCGCCGAGCGCTTGTGTGCCCAGAACTGCTCGAAACTGGCGCCCATCTCGCCGGCTGCGGGGCCGCCCACCAAGACGTCGCGATCGATGTAGTCGAAGGTGTCGTCCCAGTCGAAATAGCGATTCTCGTAGTTCCGTCCGCCGGTGATGCCGATGAGGTCGTCCACCACCAGCAGCTTGTTATGCATGCGCTGGTTGAACTTGTAGAAGCAGCAGAGGACGCCGGCGGCGAATTCCAGCGGCGGCGTGCGCGCGCTGTGGAAGGTCGGGTTGTACAGCCGGATCTCCATGCGGTCGCTGGCGCGTGCGAGCGCCGCCAGCAGGCCCGGATCGCGGAAGGAGAACAGCTGGTCGGCCAGGATGCGCACGTGGACGCCGCGCCTTGCCGCGCGCACCAGTTCGTCCAGCACGAGCTTGCCGGCGTCGTCCTGTTCCCAGATGTAGGTCTGCACGTCGATGCTATTGCGCGCCGCGCGGATCAGGTTGATGCGCGCGGCAAGCGCGCTTTCGCCATCTTCCAGCAGCGTGGTCACGTGCACCGGCTTCGCCGCCGTGGAGGCGGCGTTTGCTTCCAGGGCGGCGTCGATCAAGGGCGAGGGCGTCGCGCAGTGGCTCGTGTCGGACGGATCGCAGGTGTCCTGCCGGTCCACCGTGAGGGTAACCACCGCATCGGCCTTGTGGATACGCTCCCGGGACAACGAGCAGCCGCCCGTGGCAAGCGTGGCGGCGAGGATCAGGAGCGTAAGGAGGCGGCGCATGGCGCGGATGATAGGGGAGGACTGGCAACGCCACGTGAGTTTGCGCGGCGCAGCGCTGTCAGGGGTTTGTCAGCACGATCGCCAGGCCCAGGTTGACCCGGTCCGAGAGGGCGCCCCGGCGCCCACGCATCTCGAAGTCCGTGCGGTCGATGGTGCCCTTCAGTTGCAGCACGCATCCGGCCAGGTCGCGCGGGGGACAGTGGTTCGCCTGCAGGTGCAACGTCACCGGTTGGGTGACGCCGCGCAAGGTGAGCCGCCCCTGCACGTCGCCGCCGTCGCTGAGCAGTTGCATGGACAGGGGCGAGGACTCGAAGTGGATCTGAGGGTGACGGGCGGCGTCGAAGAACTCGGGCGCCAGCAGCCAGCGACGCAGGCGCGCCGACTCCATGCGCACGCTGGCCGTGTCGATGTCGGCACTCACGACAGCGGTGTGCCTGGCCGGATCGATGACCAGTTCCCCCCGAATACCTTCGAAGCTGCCGGTGACCGTGCTGATCCAGAGAAGGCGCACGCTGAATTCGGCGTGCGAACGGACCGGGTCGATGCGCAAGTCGGCGGCGGATAAGGGCGCCGCCGCGAGAAGCGCGACGATCGCCGACAGCAGGTGGCGCATTCGGGCATGCTCAGTTCGGGGGAGACCAGAAGGCCGTCAGTTTGCCGGCGCCGGGCTCCAGCTTGTCGTCGAACTGGATGTGGGCGATGCCCCCTGGCGGCATGCCACGGTAGTCCTCGGAACGGCCTTCGACCAGGAAGGCGACGAGTTGCTCGATGCCGGGATTGTGGCCGACCAGGACCACGCCCTCCGCGTCCCAGTTCTTTTCGATGATGTCGTAGAGCTCGCCTACGGTGGCGTCGTAGATACCGTCTTCGAACTTCGGTTCGACCTGGCCAAGCGCGAGGGCGGCGGTTTCCTTGGTGCGTTCGGAGGGGGAGCAGAGGATGCGTGAGTAGGAAATGCCTTCCTGGGAAATCCATTTGCCCGCTGCCTGGGCTTCGCGGCGCCCGTGTTCGGTCAGGCGTCGCTCGCGGTCGTCCTTGCCGTCCTTGCCGTGCGGCGTCGCCTCGGCGTGGCGTAACAGGATGAGTTCGTGCATGGGTACCGTCTCTTCCGCAAGGCCACCTTGGGTGGCGTGATCGATGACGCGGCCCCTTCGGCGTCAGGTACTGCGCTTTATCCAGCGCAGCAGTTTCGCCCAATCGTCCTGGTGTCCGCGTACGTTTTCCGAGTGGTAATCGAAGATGCCCTTACCGAGCGCCGTGAGCAAGACGTACGCTTGCGAGTCGCGAAGTTCCGCAACGACAGGAAAAGGCGCGCGCTCGCCGAGTTCGGCCAGGGCGGCCTGGCTTGCATTGGTCCAGGGCTTCAGGCGGTTGCCCACGAGGCCGACGGGCAGCTTGCCGCGCTTCACGCGGCTGAAGCCCTTGAGCACCTTCAGGAAATCCAGCGTGGCGTCCAGGTCGAAGTGCGAAGGCAGCACCGGCACCACGATGACGTCGGCCCGTTCGAGGTAGGGCTCGAGGTCTTTCTCGTCCACGCCCGCGGGCGTGTCCACGATCACCCTGTCGATGCCGTCGGGCAGGCGGTCGAAGGCGCGGCGGCTGCCTTCGATGGCGACGATGGCGGGGGCGTTCTCAGGTCGGCGGCCGACCCAGCGCAGGCTTGAATGCTGGCGGTCCGCGTCGATGACGGCCGTTTTCTTTCCCGCCTGGGCCCAATGGGTAGCGAGTTGCGTGACCAGCGTGGTCTTCCCGCAACCGCCCTTGCTGCTTGCCACGAGCGTCGTAAGCATTCGCGCGCACCTGCCTTGGGAGAGCCCTAGCCTACATTCAGAAGAGCTTGGCGCGCACCTTTGGCATTACCACCAGGATGAGGGTGGCGATGGGCCCGAGCACGAGCGACAGAAGCCACCAGGCCAGGCCGCTGCGGTTCTTGCCCTGGGCGAGGCCGGCGTTGATCAGCGTCAGCGTGCCCCAGCCGACGAAGAAGCCGGCGCGCTCGCTGGCGAAGAGGGCGAATTGGTCCATGGGTAAGCTCCTGTTCTGTCGCAGGATTGGTTGGTGCGGTCGATCGGATCAAGCCGGCGTTTCCCCCCGCGCAGCTTCCGATAGTAGCAACGTCGTCCGTAAAGATTGCGGTGCGGCGCAGCTTCCGTTCATGGTCGGGCCGTATCCTTGTCGTTTTATTTCACGGAGATGGCCCATGCGCGGACGTCGCATTGCAGTGCTGGCCCTTGCGGGCCTGCTGTCCTTGCCCGCCCTGGCCGACGGCCCGTGGCCCGGCGCCGCCAAGGGCCCGGCCAAGGGTCCGGTGGTGCAGAAGGACCAGACGAAATCCCTGTTGCAGTTCCAGAAGGACCTGGCCAGCGTGCTGGCCCTGCGCACCGAGGCGGAGCCGTTGCTGGGCGCCGCCTTGCTGGCCCGCCCGCTGGCCAACCCGCCGGAGGTGCTGAGCTACCACGCACTGCTGGAACGTGCGGCGAGGAATGCCGATGCCGGCCCGCAGGTGACCTGGGCGCGGCTTGCCGACTGTGACGCCAAGGGCGGCACCTGCCCCAATGCGGAAGCGCTGGCCCAGTTGGAAAAGCAGGCCCCCGACAACGCGGCGGTCTGGCTGCTGAAGCTCGGCATGGACGAGCACGGGAACGCCGGCGACGCGGTTCGCGCCGATCTCGGTCGTGCCGCGAATGCCAGGCTCTATGACGACTACCTGGGCGCGAGCCTGAAGGCGCTGGCCAACTCGGTGAGCCAGTTGCCGCCGCCGGCGGACACCTTCAACGCCTTGCAGGGCTCGGGTGCGGCGGGCGTGCAGATGGTGATCGTGTTCGGCCTGGCCAGCGCGCAGCCGGTGCCGGGCTTCCAGGCCACCGCGAAGTACTGCGAAGACAACAAGTCCGATGCGGGTATCGCCGGCGACTGCCTGAAGCTGGCCAAGGTGCTGGAATGGGGCAGCAGCCCGCTCGGCCGTTCCCTCGGCCTGCACCTGCGCGAGACGCTGTCGGCCACCGAGGCTGACCAGCAGGATGCCAAGCGTGCCCGGCTCAACCTGATCTGGCAGATGCAGCGCTTCGCCCAGCTCAACATGCAGGCGCAGGGCGACAAGGCCACGGCGCAGAAACTCCTGGCGCTGGCCCGCAGCGGCGGTACGGAGATGAGCGTGATCCTGGCCGCACTGCGCACGTACGGCATTCCGCCGGAAGCGCCCGCCGGCTGGGAGCCGGCGAAGGTCGAGAAATGAGTTGGGGGCCAGCTACTGTGGAAGCCGCTTCAGCGGCGATCCCGCGGTAGCGGGCAAGGGTGCCGCAAGCACCCATCGCCGCTAAAGCGGCTCCCACACAAGGGCATCAGCCCACAGGGGTGCCTCAGTCGCCCAGCTGCTCGCGCATGAACTCCGGCTGCGCCAGCGCGCCCTTGTGGATGTCGGCGTTGTAGTACTTGGTGGGGAAGCCCTTGCTGATCGCGCCGCGCTCGCGGAAGCCGGAGAGATCGCCGTCCTTGCGCGCCATGGTGCAGCTCCACCAGCCGGTGGGGTAGCAAGGCTGCGGGAACGGCAGCGTGCGCACGGCCTTGAACCCGGAGGTGCGCATGGCCGAACGCATGGCCTTGATCAACTCGATGTGGGCCAGCGGGGACTCGGACTGCTGCACGAGGATGCCGCCGTGGCGCAGCGCCTTGTAGCAGCTGGTGTAGAACGCGGCGTTGAACAGGCCCTCGGCCGGCCCGACCGGGTCGGTGGAATCGACGATGATGAGGTCGATCGACTCCGGCTCGGCTTCCGCCATGTACTTGATGCCGTCGATGAAGAGCAGCTCGGCGCGCGGGTCGCCGTTGGCGTCGCACAGTTCCGGGAAGTACTGCTCGGCGAGGCGGGTGACGCGCTCGTCGATCTCCACCTGGGTGGCCTTTTCCACTTCCTCATGCTTCAGCACCTCGCGCAGCGTGCCGCAGTCGCCGCCGCCGATGATGACGACGCGCTTGGCGCGGGCGTGCGTGAACAGCGCCGGGTGGGTCATCATCTCGTGGTAGAGGAAGTTGTCACGGCCGGTGAGCATGACGCAGCCGTCGATCACCATGAGGTTGCCCCAGTCGGTGGTCTGGTAGATCTCGATGGTCTGGAAAGGGGTCTTCTCGGCGTGCAACAGGCGCTCGACGCGGAAACCGATGGAGGAGCCCGACGCCTGGTGGGCTTCGGTGAACCAGCTGAGCTGCTGCTGCGACATGACGCTTTCCTGAAAACGGGTAGGGGGCTAAACGGTAGATTGTACCGCCACGGGCCGGAAAGCGGCCAAGTCCTTGCACGCATTGGAAAGTAGGGCGACGCCGACCTTGGGCCAGCCGATACCCCGATGTCATGAGGCACCGCTACAATAGGCGGTCTGCCGCCCGTCCATCGTCGAGCGCAGACCCCGTCTGGTCGGCCCCGCGGCGTGCGAGGCTCCCGGCCGCCAGGCCCGCTTCAGGTCAAGGTTCGCCGCTGCGACTGTTCCGCGCCCCCCCTCCCGGGGGGACTCGACACAATCAATGGAGATCGTCACCCCCATGACGAACTGGACCACCGATCGCGCGAAACTGACCTACGCGATTCCGCACTGGAGCAACGGCTACGTCGACGTGGCCGGCAACGGCCACCTTCTGATCCGTCCTCGCGGCGACGAGGGCCCGGCCCTCGACCTGCCGGCGATCGTCGACAAGGCCACGGCCGAGGGCTTGCGCCTGCCGCTCCTGGTGCGCTTTCCCGACATCCTGGCCGACCGCCTCGCGCATCTGCAGCGGGCCTTCGGCAAGGCTATCGCCGACGCCGACTATGCCGGCACCTATACCGCCATCTATCCCATCAAGGTGAACCAGCAGCGCGGCGTCGTCAGCGAACTGGTCGCCGCGGGTGAGGAAGGCTTCGGTCTCGAGGCCGGCTCCAAGCCGGAACTGATGGCCGTGCTCGGCCAGGCGCGGCCGGGCAGCATGGTCGTGTGCAACGGCTACAAGGACCGCGAATACGTGCGGCTGGCGCTCATCGGGCTTAAGCTCGGACTGCGGGTGCACATCGTCATCGAGAAATTGTCGGAACTCGACCACGTGTTCGCCGAGGCGAAAGCGCTAGGGGTCGAGCCGCTGCTCGGCGTGCGCGTGCGCCTGGCCTCCATCGGCGCCGGCAAGTGGCAGAACACCGGCGGCGACAAGGGCAAGTTCGGCCTGAGCCCCGGCCAGGTGCTGGAACTGATCGACCGGCTCGACGCCGCGGGCCTCAAGCACACACTGCGGCTCCAGCACTTCCATATGGGCTCGCAGATCTCGAACGTGCGCGACATCGCGGCGGGCATGCGCGAAGCCGTGCGCTACTTCGTCGAACTGCACCGCCTGGGCGTACCCATCGACGTGGTGGACGTGGGCGGCGGTCTCGGCGTGGACTACGAGGGCACGCGCTCGCGCAGCTACAACTCGATCAACTACAGCCTGGAGCAGTACGCGGCCAGTATCGTGCAGCCGCTTGCCGAGGCGGTGGCCGAGCATGGCATGAAGGCGCCGGTCATCTTCACCGAATCGGGTCGCGCAATGACCGCGCACCACGCGGTGATGGTGGTGAACGTGAGCGAAGTGGAGCCCGTGCCCGAAGGCGCGATTCCCGCCGAACGGGATGGCGAACCCACGGTGCTCAGGCACCTGCGCGAAACCCATGCGGAACTCGGGCATCGCCCGCCGCTGGAACTCTTCCACGAGGCGCAGCACCACTTCGCGGAAGGCCAGGCGTTGTACGCACTGGGCCAGCTCGACCTGCGCGACCGCGCGAGACTGGACGAACTGTTCTACGCCATCGCGAACGCGGTGCGTCCGCGCCTGCTTCCCGCCGAGCGCGCGCATCGCCAGGCGCTGGACGACCTCGACGAGAAACTGGTCGACAAGTACTTCGTGAATTTCTCGGTCTTCGAATCGGTGCCGGACATCTGGGCGATCGACCAGATCTTCCCCATCGTGCCTATCTCGCGCCTGGACGAGGAACCGCGGCGCCGCGGCGTGATCGCCGACCTTACCTGCGATTCGGACGGCCGTATCGACCACTACGTGGATGCGGAAGGCGTCGACGTGAGCCTGCCGCTGCATGGCTTGAAGGACGGCGAGTCGTATCGGCTCGGCATCTTCATGGTGGGGGCGTACCAGGAAACGCTGGGCGACATCCACAACCTGTTCGGCGATACCGACGCGGTGAACGTACGGGCCACGAAGGACGGCTACGAGTTCGCGCACATCCGCCGCGGCGACACGACCGACCTGATGCTCGATTACGTCGGCTACGACCTGAAGCTCCTGCGCCAGTCCTACAGTGACCGCCTCGCCGCCGCCGGCATCTCCGGCACCGAGGCGGACACCCTCGCGGCCGCCCTCGACAAGGGGCTGACCGGCTACACCTACCTCGCGGAAACCGCGGGCCAGGAACGAACATGAGCCTGAAAGCAGCATTCATCGGATTGGGCGCGATGGGCGCGCCCATGGCCGGTCACCTCAAGTCCAAGGGTCTCCTCGCAGCCGTGGGTAACCGCACGCAGGCGAGAGCCGACGCGCTTGCCGCCGAGCTGGGCGTGGTTGCACCGAGCCTGGCCGATATCGGTGCGTCCTGCGATGTCATCGCGCTTTGCGTGAGCGCGGATGCCGACGTGATCGGTGTGGTCGAGGCGCTGTTACCGTCGCTGAAGAAGGGCACGATCGTCGTCGACCATTCCACCGTGGCGCCGGCCACCGCGCAGAAGGCGGCGCGCCTTCTTGCCGACGTGGGTGCCGACTTCCTCGATGCGCCGGTATCGGGCGGCGTCGAAGGTGCGAAGAACGGCAAGCTATCGGTGATGGTGGGCGGCGATGCCGCCGTGGTCGAGCGCGCGCGTCCGGTGCTGGAGGCCTACGCCGCCCGCGTCACGCACATGGGCGGCGTCGGCAGCGGCCAGGCGACGAAGGCGGTGAACCAGGTGCTGGTCGCCGGCATCGCACAGGCGGTGACGGAAGGCCTGGCGCTCGGCGAATCGCTGGGGCTGGAGGCAGAGCGCCTGCTCCCGACGCTCGCCGCCGGCGCGGCAGGCAACTGGTTCCTCGACAAGCGCGGTGCCACCATGCTGCGCAACGAATTCTCGGTGGGATTCAAGCTGGCCCTGTTGCACAAGGACCTCGGCATCGTCCGCGGCATCGCCACCGAGGCGGGCACGGACCGCACCATTATCGAACAATCGTTGGCGGACTTCGGCGAACTGATGTCGCGAGGCTACGGCGACGACGACATCTCGGCGTTGATCCGGCTGAAGCGCAAGCAGTAACCGTCGCTCACTGCGATTCGTTGTAGGAGCCGCTATAGCGGCTGTAGGAGCCGCTATAGCGGCGAGAGCAAGCGGCGTCACCGCTTCGTTGGCTTTTCGCCGCTAAAGCGGCTCCCACAATGTCGATCAGCCGCCTTCCTTCAGGGCGATCGCGCTGATTCCGGCCGACTGCAAGCGCTGCTTCGTGCTTTCCAGATCGGTGGCCGACTTGAACGGCCCCAGGCGCACGCGGTTGTATGTCTGCGCACCGACCTTCACCGACTGCACGTTCGCCACGAAGCCCTGCAAGGCGAGCTTGGCCTTCAGTGCCTCGGCGTCAGCCGCACTCGGGAAGGCGCCTACCTGGAGCAGGTAGCCCGAACCGCCGCTGGCAGCCGCGGGTGCGGGTTGCGCAGGCACGGCCGTTACCGTCTGCGTGGTGGCCTTCGGAAGGTTGGCGGCAGTGGCGTTCGCCTGGGCCTGCTGCTGCGCCGCGGCGGCCTGTTGCGCCGCTTGCTGCTGGGCCGCCTGCTGTTGCTTCTGCTGCGCCTCCGCACTCGCCTGCGCGCGAATTTCCGCGTCGGGAATGCGGACTTCCTTCTCGGAAAGCACCGAATAGAAGTCGTAGGAGGGCTTCTTCGGCTTCTCGGCCTCGGTCTGCTCCACCACGCCCGGATCGCTGCCCTTCTGCGCGGTGGCCTGTGGATTCGGTTCCGGACCGTCGTGCTGGCGCATCATCGGCATCCACGTGCCGCGCATGGCGAAGGCCATGAGGAGGGCGCCGGCCAGGATGCCGATCAAAGCCCAGCTCCAACCCGGCATGCCGCTCGAACCGTTGCGGACGGCCTGGCGGCCTTTGCCTTTCTTGCGTGTTGCCATTACATGCTCTCCGGGGCGGAAATGCCCAGCAGATCAAGACCGTTCTTCAACACCTGCTGCGTGGCCGCCACCAGGGCGAGGCGCGCGTCGCGCAGGTCGGCGTCGTCGACGATCCACTTGTGCTCGTGATAGTAGCTGTGAAGCGCGCCCGCAAGTTCGCGCAGGTATTGCGCGATCAGGTGCGGTTCCAGGTTGGCGGCGGCGGACTCGACCATCTCGGGGTAGCGCGAGAGTTCGACCATGAGCACCGATTCATGCTCGGTATCCAGCCGGTCGAGCTTCGCGATGCCGTTGCCGCGATCCGTGGCAAGCCCGCGATCGGCCAGTTCGCGGAACACGCGGCAGGCGCGCGCGTGGGCGTACTGGATGTAATACACGGGGTTGTCGTTGCTCTGCGAGCGGGCCAGGTCGATGTCGAACACCAGCTGCGAATCGGCCTTGCGCGCGATGAGGAAGTAACGCGTGGCGTCGCGGCCGGCCTCGTCGATCAGATCGCGAAGGGTGACGTAGGAGCCGGCGCGCTTGGAGATCTTCACCTCTTCGCCGCCGCGCATCACCGTCACCATCTGGTGCAGCACGTACTCGGGCCAGTTCGCGGGAATGCCGGTGTCGAGCGCCTGGAGACCCGCCTTCACGCGCGCCAGCGAGCCGTGGTGGTCGGAGCCGAGTTCCGTGATGGCGCGCTCGTAGCCGCGCTGCCACTTGGTGCGGTGGTAGGCGACGTCGGGCAGGAAATAGGTGTAGGTGCCGTCGGACTTGCGCATGACGCGGTCCTTGTCGTCACCGAAGTCCGTGGAACGCAACCAGAGCGCGCCGCCTTCTTCGTAGGTGTGGCCATGGGTGACCAGCTCGCGGACGGTCTCTTCCACCTTGCCTTCGGTGTAGAGCGACGACTCCAGGTAATAGACGTCGAAGCCGACGCCGAACGCCTTGAGGTCCAGGTCCTGCTCGTTGCGCAGGTAAGCCACGGCAAAGCGGCGCACGTCATCGAGGTTGTCGGCGTCACCGCTGGCGACCACCGTCTCGCCGTCGGCCTCCACGGATTCCTTCGCCAGGAAGGCGCGGGCCACCTCGGCGATGTAGTCGCCCCGGTACCCCGACTCGGGCCAGCCGGCCTCGTCGGGCGCGATGCCCTTCGCGCGGGCCTGGGTGGAGAGCGCCAGGTTGGCGATCTGGACACCGGCGTCGTTGTAGTAGAACTCGCGAAAGACCTTCCAACCCGCGGCCTCGAGCAGCCGGCTGAGGCTGTCGCCGATGGCGGCGGCCCGGCCGTGGCCGACATGCAGCGGGCCGGTCGGGTTGGCGGAGACGAATTCGACGCCCGCCGTGCGGCCGCCGCCGTCGCGGTTGTGGCCGTAGCGCTCGCCCTGGCCCAGCGCGCGCTCGATTTCCGCGTGGAATGCGGCCGGCGCCAGGGAGAAGTTGACGAAGCCGGGCCCGGCGATCTCCACCTTGCCCACCATCGGGGAGGGCGGGAGGGCCGCGACGAGGTCGGCCGCGATGTCGCGCGGCTTCCGGCCGGCCGCCTTGGCCATCATCATCGCGGCATTGGTGGCGAAGTCGCCGTGGTCGCGGTTGCGGGTCCGCTCGATGACGAATACCGGCGCGACGAAATCGGACGGCAGCTTGCCGGCTTCACGCAGGGCGCCGATGGCCTGCAACACCAGTTGTTTCAGCTCTTGTTTCACAGGATGCGCGATGCGGAGATGGAACCGCCAATCCTATCAGATGGGGCTTGGACGGCACCTTGGCCGATGCCGCCCAGCCTGTGGATAACTCTGTGGGCAATAACCTGCTTCGGTAGGACGAATCGGGACGCGCCCGAGCTGACACACTGGCGTAACGACTGTTGACCAATAAATTCAAAGAGTTAAGCGCGTGACCTGTGCATAGACAGGAACTGTGACTTCCAAGTTGGAAAAACGCCCGGTGTGCATAACTTCGCATCCAAGGCAATCGCCACCCGTGCGGCGGCGCGTCATTCTGCTGTCATGGCTGGTTGTCATGATTTGCCTCGTGCCCGGTGTCTCCCCGGCCAACGGCACGGCGGGTTGCCTACCCCTCCCTCGAAAGGTGACCCAGGACGGCGCGAGCGGCACTCGCGCCGTCTTTTTTTTTTCAGGGTGCGCCAGGCCTCTGCATGAGGCCGCGCTCGGCCAGCGACACGGGTTCGCCGTGCCCCACGATGAGATGGTCGAGTACCCGGATGTCCATCAGCGCGAGCGCGTCGACCAGGGTACGGGTGATGTCGATGTCGGCCGCGCTGGGCTCCGCCACGCCCGAAGGGTGGTTATGGGCGAGGATGACGGCGCTGGCATGGTGGCGAAGGCACGCGCGGACCACCTCCCGCGGGTAGACGCTAGCTCCGTCGATCGTGCCGCGGAAGAGTTCCTCATAGGCCAGTACGCGGTGGCGCGTGTCGAGGAAGAGGCAGGCGAAGACCTCGTGGCGCAGGTGGACGAGGCGGGCCCGGAGGTATTGGGCGCTGTCGCGCGGGTTGTCGATGCGCGGCAGGTCTACCAGGCCCTCGCTGAGCGCGCGGCGCGCCAGTTCCAGCGCGACCATGAGGCGGGCCCGCTTCACCGGGCCGAAGCCACTGATGGGTGGCAGCTCGCCGGCCTCCGCAAGCAGGCGGCCGAGGCCCCCGGCGCGGGAAAGGAGCGCGCGCGCCGTCGTGACGGCATCGCTGCCGGCACTGCCGCTGCCCAGCAGCACCGCGAGCAACTCGGCATCCGAAAGCGCGGAGGCGCCGTGCGCGTAGAGGCGCTCGCGCGGACGCTCGTGCGTGGCCCAGCTGCGGATGGGTTGCGACCGGTATGCCGGAAGTGCGACCGGTGCTTCGCGTACGGCGGACGTGTCGTCGGACCCGGGTTTCATCTTCCTGCCTTGTGTCGGTGCCGCGCAGCGCGCGGTGCAAGAGACAAGTTAGGGTTGCGGTGGGGTGTCTGGCGATAGAACGATTCTGAAAAATCCCGCCCCGAGTGGCTGGGTGGAATCCGTTAAGCTAGCGGTCCTCCCGAAGAGCGCCGTTCCGTCATGAGTCTTCGCCAGCGTCGCATCCTCATAGGCGTTACCGGAGGTATCGCCGCTTACAAGATCTGCGAGCTCGTTCGCCGCCTCCGCGACCTCGAGGCCGAAGTGCGCGTCGTGATGACCGAAGGTGCCACCCACTTCGTCACGCCCACCACGTTCCAGGCCCTGTCCGGACAGCCCGTCCGCGTAAGCCTGTGGGACGAGCAGGGCGAAGCCGCCATGGGACACATCGAGCTTGCCCGCTGGGCCGAGCGCGTCCTCATTGCGCCCGCGAGTGCCGACACCATCGCGCGCCTTGCCCACGGTTTCGCGGACGACCTCCTTTCCACGGTGGTCCTGGCCACCGCGGCCCCGATCTATGTCGCTCCGGCGATGAACCAGCAGATGTGGGCCAGCCTCGCCGTGCAGGCGAACGTAGGCACCCTGCGCGTTCGCGGCATCGGCGTGCTCGGGCCCGCCGACGGCGACCAGGCCTGCGGCGACATCGGCTCGGGCCGGATGCTGGAACCGCACGAGCTGCGCGACATCCTCGTCGCCTCGTTCGGCGACCAGCCCTTGCGCGGCCGCCGCGTCGTCGTCAGCGCCGGGCCGACCTACGAAGACATCGATCCTGTGCGCTTTATCGGCAACCGCAGTTCCGGTCGCATGGGTTTCGCCGTGGCAGCGGCGGCCCGGGATGCCGGCGCCGATGTAACGCTGGTCGCCGGCCCCGTCGCCCTGGCCACGCCGGCGGGCGTGCGCCGGGTGGACGTTCGCAGCGCGCGCCAGATGCACGAGGCCGTGCTGCAGGCGGCGCGCGGCGCCGACATCTACGTCGGTGCCGCCGCGGTCGGCGACTATCGGCCCAGCGCCATCTCGGCACACAAATTGAAGAAGGCCGCGGGCGCGCCCCTTCACCTCGAACTCACCGAGAACCCCGACATCATCGCGTCGCTGGCGGCGTTGGACGGGCGTCCGTTCCTCGTCGGCTTCGCCGCGGAAACGCGCGAGCTTGCCAGCTACGCGGGCGACAAGCTGCGCGGGAAGGGCATCGACATGATCGCCGCCAATGAAGTCGGCGAAGGCAAGGGGTTCGAAGTGGCGGACAACGCGTTGCACCTTTATTGGCCGGGCGGCGACGAATCGCTGCCCGAGATGCCGAAGACGGAGCTGGCCCGCCGGCTCGTCGCACGCATCGCCGAACGCTTCCTCTCCGGCTCCGGAACGACCCCTTGATCGACATCGAACTGAAGATCCTCGACCCGCGCCTGGGCGACAGCATCCCCCTTCCGGAACCGGCCACGGAGGGCAGCGCGGGCATGGACCTGCGCGCTGCGGTGGACGCGCCCGTCACGCTGGCGCCGGGCGAGAGCCTGCTGGTTCCCAGTGGCATGGCCATCCATATTGGCGACCCGGCATGGTGCGCGTTGATCGTCCCGCGCTCCGGGCTCGGCCATAAGCAGGGCCTGGTGATGGGCAACCTGGTGGGCGTGATCGACGCCGACTACCAGGGGCCCTTGATGATTTCCTGCTGGAACCGCGGAAACGCGAACGTGACCATCGCGCCGGGTGACCGGATTGCGCAATTATTGCTCGTACCGGTGGGGCGGGCGCGCCTGCGCGTGGTCGACGGATTCACTCCTTCGCAGCGGGGCGAAGGAGGATTCGGCTCCACTGGTGTAGGCTGATCTCCGGGGATACAAGGGGCACCATGGCTCGGAACGAGGGAGGGGCAAGGGGCTTGTCCGGGATGGATCTGCGGCGGTTGCTTCCCCTCGCGGGAGCCACGCTGTTGATCGTCGCCGGCGCCTTTTGCGCGTGGCAGGCGTGGCTGATCGCCGACGAAGGCGACGCGGCGGAACGCACGCGCGCGGCACAACGGCAGATCGTGCGGGAACTCGGCGACGTGGTGGCGTCCAAGCGCCAGCAGGTGAACCGTGCGGTGGCCGATGGCGGCCTTGCAGAAGCCATCGACGACCATGCCGCTGCCGCGGACCGGCTGCGGGCCGCCTTGCCTGCCGCCCGCGCGGTGGAGGTATACAGTGGCGGGCTCGATGAAGTGGTGCGAGCCAATTACCGCGAATTCGGCTATGCGAAGGCCGCCCAGCTGATGGCTGTGCTCGGCAGCGACGGCGTGCCTCCGGCGTCCACCTCGGTGGGCCACGGCGAGCGGCGCCTGACGATCGTCGAACCGGTCAACAGTGGCGGTGTGGTGCGCGCCTGGATCTGGACGGAGTTCCCCTTCGACGATCTGGCCCAGCGATTCAGCGCCGTGTCGCCCGGTGGCGGGCGCCTCGAATTGCGCCAGGGTGGCGGCCCGGACAGCCTGGCGCTGCTCTTCCACGGCGCGCGTTCGGCCGAGCTGGAACCGGAAGGGCAGCAGGTGGCCGGCACGACGCTCTACGTCTTTGCCGCCATGCCGCGCGCGTTCATCGTCATTCCCCATTCGGAAGCGCTGGCCATCCTGCTGACCCTGGTCGGCCTCGGCGGTGGCGCGTTCCTGCTCTGGTCGAGGCGTCGGCAGCCCGCGGCACCGGCGGAAGCCGAACCGGAGGAAGACATTCTCGTTGCCGACGTGGTGCGCAAGCCACGGCTTCCGCCCACGCCATCCGCGACACCGGCGCCTGCACGCGCGGCGCCACCGCGCGAGGTGGAAAACGAAGACGTCGATCCATCGATTTTCCGGGCCTACGACATTCGTGGCGTGGCGGGCTCGGTGCTCACCGCCGGCGTGGCCCGTCGCATCGGCCAGGCGATCGGCGCGCGCATGCTCGAACGCGACCTGCGCGAAATCGTCGTGGGACGCGATGGACGGCTTTCCGGCGCCGAACTTGCCGGCGCGCTGTCGGATGGCCTGCGCGCGGCAGGCATCGACGTGATCGACCTCGGGATGGTGCCGACACCGCTCGTGTACTTCGCGGCCTACCATTTCGGCACGGGCTGCGGCGTCTCGGTCACGGGCAGCCACAATCCGCCGGAGTACAACGGTTTCAAGATCGTGATCGGCGGCGAGACCCTGGCGGAAGACGCCATCGCCGACCTGCACCGGCGCATCGTCGACGGACACCTTCCCGCCGACGGCGGCGGCACATGGCGCGAGCAACCCGTCGTGGACGCCTACGTGTCCCGCATCGCGGGCGACGTGGCGGCGGAGCGGCGGCTCAAGGTCGTGGTCGATGCAGGCAACGGCGTGGCCGGCGCGGTGGCGCCGCGCGTGCTCGAGGACATCGGCTGCGAAGTCATCCCTTTGTACTGCGACGTCGACGGACGCTTTCCCAACCACCATCCCGATCCGTCCGACCCGCACAACCTGGCCGACCTGATCGCCGCCGTGAACACCATCGGCGCGGATCTCGGCATCGCCTTCGACGGCGACGGCGATCGGCTCGGCGTGGTGACGCAATCGGGCGAAATCGTGTACCCCGACCGCCTGCTGATGCTTTTCGCGCAGGATGTCCTTGCGCGCAATCCCGGCGCCACCGTCATCTACGACGTAAAGTGCACGGGCCACCTCCGCAAGGTGATCCAGGAAGCAGCCGGCGTGCCCCTCATGTGGCGCACGGGCCATTCGCTGATCAAGGCGAAGATGCGGGAAACGGGCGCCGCACTGGCAGGCGAGATGAGCGGACACTTCTTCTTCGCCGACAACAACCGCTGGTATGGGTTCGACGACGGCATCTATGCCGCGGCCCGCCTCCTCGAGATCGTCGCCGGCGATCTGGAGGAACGCAGCATCGGCCAGATCTTCGACGGCCTGCCGAAGAGCGTGTCCACGCCGGAATTGCGGATGCCGATGGCGGAGGGAGCGCACTTCAAGTTCATGGAGGCTTTCCGCGCCTCCGCGACATTCGACGACGCGCGCATCACCACCATCGATGGCATCCGCGCCGACTGGAGCGACGGCTGGGGTCTGGTGAGGGCATCCAACACCTCGCCGGCACTCATCTTCCGCTTCGACGCCGATAGCCATCGCTCGTTGGAGCGCATCAAGCAGGCCTTCCGGCAGCGCCTGCTGGCAGTGGACAGGAACCTGGCGCTGCCGTTCTAGCGCCCGGAATTCGCCGGGTCGGCTGCCTTCAGTTCGCGGTAATGCCGCAGTTGCGCTTCCGTGTTCACCCGGGCGGCTTCCTTGGCCGCCTGCTGGCGGGCCAGCGTGTCGCGCAGGGTCGATACGGTGCTGCGCTGCTCGGCGATACGGTCGGTGAGGAACTTCGGAACCGGCTGCTTGGCCCGCTCCAGGTCACCCGCCCGGTTCAGCAGATCCGCCAGGGCTTTCTCCTGCCCCTGGAGATTCAGCCGCGTGGTTCGCGCCGCCTGCTCGAAATTGTCGAGTTCGGCATTCTTGGCCGCGGCGAAGGCGGCCTCGTTCGGGTAGGCGTTGAGCATCTGCGCATCCTCGCGCGCCTGCTGCTGCCGGGCCTGCTCCGCCGCCGCCTTCTGGTCGGCGATCTTCTTTGCGGCCGCGCGTTCCTCCGTGGTGAGCTGCCGGTCGACGTGGCGTACGACCATGCCTTGGGCATTGACCACGTCGTAGCCGGCCTTCAACGCTTCCGATGTGAGGCTGTCGCTGAAATACGACTGGCCCGAAGCATCTTTCCAGCGATAACGGTAGGCATTGCTGTTCTTCTGGTCGGCAAACGCGGCCGTGCCGATGCACAGTGCCGCCCCCACCAGGATGTACCGCGCTGCTCGCATGCTCTCCCCCTCCTGTGTGCGGAGTATAGCCAGCGTGCGTGCACGTATTGTGCCCGGCCGGCAAGCACCGTCGGGCACGTGACGCAGTCGCTGTTTTCGTCAGCCCTTCACGCCGTACTGCTCGCGGTAGGCAAGGAGGCGGCCGTGCTCGGCCGCGAGCTCCGGCCGTTCTCCCGCGTAGGACAGTACGTCGGCCAGGCCGGCGATGGCGATCACGGGGATACCGAACTGGGCCGAGACCTCCTGGGCGGCGGAGAGCTCACCCTGGCCTCGTTCCTGCCGGTCGAGCGCGATCAGCACGCCGGCCGGTTCGGCGCCCTGCGCGCGGATGAGTTCCAGCGACTCGCGCACGGCGGTGCCGGCGGTCATCACGTCGTCGACGATCAGCACCCGGCCGCGCAAGGGGGCGCCGACGAGGGTGCCGCCTTCGCCGTGGTCCTTGGCTTCCTTCCGGTTATAGGCCCAGGGCACGTCGCGGCCTTCGACGTCCGCGAGGGCGATGGCCGTGGCGGCGGCGAGGGCGATGCCCTTGTAGGCGGGGCCGAACAGCATGTCGAAAGGCACGCCGGAACGCACCGCCGCGGCAGCGTAGGAGCGCCCGAGCCTGGCAAGGGCCGCGCCGGAATCGATCCGTCCCATGTTGAAGAAGTAGGGGCTACTGCGTCCGGACTTCAGGGTGAATTCGCCGAAGCGGAGAACGTCGCGGGCAAGGGTGAGTTCGATGAATTCGCGCTGGTAGTCGTGCACGGGCGGTCTCTCAGGGGTGCGTAGGGAAAAGCGGACACCAGAGCACATGCTGCGGGCCCGCGCTGCCGCCATGGTACAACCCGCCGCTGTCGCGATAGCCGGCACGGAGATAGGCCTGCACCGCCTTGGTGTTGCGGACATTGACGGTGAGCAGGATGCGCTCGCGATCGGGATGCCGCATCGCCACGTATCCGCGAATGGCTTCCAATGCCGCGCCGCCCAGTCCCCGGCCTTGCCGCGAGCCATCGATGAGGAAGCTGCGGAGCGCCACGGAACCCGCGGCGAGTGGATGCTCGCCAAGGGCGGCGGCCTGGCGGTCTATCCGAACGTAACCGACGACGTCCCCTTCGTGCAGCAGGGCCAATGCCTCGCTTCCCGGACAGACGGCCACGTCGGCCAGCGAATCGCCGACGTGGCCGACGAAGGGCAGCTGTTCGGGATGCACGGCGAGCGCAAGTACGGCGGGGCGCAGCGCCTCGTCGACAGGTCGGACATGGATGGTCGGATTCACGCCGGCTATTGTGTAGGAGCGCGGGTGGCCAGGGCGAGCGGGTTATGATGCCCGGATCGTCGAATGCCATCGAAGGCCCCATGCGCATCATTTCCCTGAACGCCAACGGTATCCGCTCTGCCGCCACCAAGGGCGTGTTCGAATGGCTACGCAAGCAGGACGCCGACGTCGTGTGCCTGCAGGAAACGAAGTCCCAGGAATCGCAGCTGACGGACCCGATGTTCCGTCCTGATGGGCACCACTGCTTCTACCACGACGCCCGCAGCAAGAAAGGCTACAGCGGCGTGGCGATCTATTCGAAACGCGAACCCGACGAGGTGCGCGTGTCGCTGGGGCGCGAGGACTTCGATTGCGAAGGGCGCTACATCGAGGCCCGCTACGGCAACCTCAGCGTCGTCTCGTTCTATATCCCCTCCGGCTCGTCGGGCGACGAGCGCCAGCAGTACAAGTTCCGCATCATGGAATGGTTGACGCCGATCCTGCGCGAATGGGCCGCGAGCGGGCGCGACTACGTGTTGTGCGGCGACTGGAACATCGTGCACACGAAGAACGACATCAAGAACTGGACATCCAACCAGAAGAATTCCGGCTGCCTGCCCGAGGAGCGGGCGTGGCTCGACCTGCTCTTCAAGGAGATCGGCTGGGTGGACAGCTTCCGCGCCATCAAGCCCGACGCCGTGGAGTACACATGGTGGTCGAACCGTGGCCAGGCCCGCGCGAACAACGTGGGGTGGCGCATCGATTACCAGATCGTCACTCCGGGCCTGCGCGATCGCCTGCGCGACTGTTCCATCTATCGTGACGAGCGCTTCTCCGACCATGCACCGTTCACCGTCGACTACGCCGACTGAGTGATGGCCGAAGCCGTTCGCTACAAGGGATTGCGCGGCGTGTTCGCCGCCTTCGCCCAGCCGGGCGCGGTCACCATGCTCTTCTTCGGGCTGGCGTCCGGCCTGCCGTTCCTGCTGGTGGGCAATACGCTCTCCGCATGGCTGAAGGAGGCAGGCGTCGACTACGGTGCCATCGGCATCGCCAGCTACGTCACCTTCGCCTACAACTTCAAGTTCGTCTGGGCGCCCCTGGTCGACAAGTTCCGGCTGCCCCTGTTCGGACGCCTCGGATTACGCCGCGGCTGGCTGATGTTCGCGCTGGTGCTGCTTGGCGCGGGACTGCTTGGCATGGCGGCGATGCCGCCGGAGGTCTCGCTTCCGCGGTTCATGGCGGTGACCTTCGTCGCCGCGCTGGCAGGCGCCACGATCGACATCGTCGTGGACGCCTATCGCGTCGAAATCGCGCCGCAGGAAGCGCAGGGTGCGCTCGCCGCCACGTATACCCTGGGTTATCGCCTCGGTCTCATCGCCGGCGGCGCGGGCATCCTCATCGTCGCCGACCTCTTCGGCTGGCAGGGCGGATACGTCACCATCTGCGCGCTCCTCGCCATTCCCGTCGTCACGGTGCTGGTGGCGCGGGAACCCGAGCACCGGGTTCGCGAGCGCCTGCCGTTGCGCCAGGCGGTCCGGGAAAGCTTCATCCGTCCCTTCCAGGATTTCCTCTCGCGCTACGGCCTGGCGCTGTCCCTCGGCCTGCTCCTGTTCGTGGCCTTGTTCCGGTTGCCCGACCAGATGCTTGGGGTGATGGCGTATCCCTTCTACCTCGACGCGGGCTTCAGCAAGACGCAGATCGCCGAGGTGTCGAAGGTCTATGGCGTCATCGTCGGTATCGTCGGCGCGTTGCTGGGCGGTTGGGCGGTCGTCCGTTTCGAGATGCGCCGGCTGCTGGCGGTGGCCGCGATCGGCGTGGCCTTGTCGAACATGCTGTACCTGATCATGGCGGTGAACCCGGGGCAGACCTGGGCCTTCGTCGCCACGCTCTCGGGCGACAATCTGGCGCAGGGCTTTGCCGGCCCCGTGCTGGTGGCCTTCATGTCGGGCCTGGTCAATCGCAGCTTCACCGCCACGCAATACGCGCTGTTGAGCGCGCTGGCCAATCTTCCAGGCAAGTTGCTTGGAGGCTTCTCCGGATTCCTGGTCAAGGAGGCCGGGTACCCTTCGCTTTTCGTGCTCAGCACGGTGTCTATCGTGCCCACCCTGGTGGTGCTGGCCGTGCTGTGGCGGCGCATGCCCCGCCCTGTGGACTCCCTCACGGAATGAGCGACGGGCCGGATTAGGCCGGACGGACGATCTTCGCAATCGGCCAAAACTGTGTAAGATCGCGGCCACAGGGGGCATGCGCGAGGAGGTCACGCACGTGCCGGATATCGTGGTGAGACACATCGACGAGCAGATGGCCGAGCGAATCAAATCGCTCGCGCGCGAACGCCGCTGGTCGATCAATGAGGTGATCCTGCACGCGTTGCGCTATGGGCTCGGCTTGAGTCCTGGCGACGTGTTCAACGAGCTATTGCTCGAGCCCGGCGACATCGCGCACCTCACGGGTGCGTGGGATGCCGAGGAGCAGGCCGCGTTCCAGGAGGCGCTGTCCGCGCTGGCCCAGGCTTCGCCGTCCACGCTGGCCGACGCGGCGCTGCGCCCCGCGAAAACTTCCGATACGTTCTAGGTTTCCTGTGGGAGCCGCTTCAGCGGCGATCCCGCGGCAGCGGGCAAGCCTGCCGCAAGTACTCATCGCCGCTGAAGCGGCTCCCACACAAAAGCATCGATGACGATCACTGTGCGACGTATACCGCGCCCAGCAGCCTCAATCCGCTCGCGCCTGTCACGGCGGGCAGGTTCCCCGGTTCACCACGCAGGCGCCGGTACGCCAACCACGCGAAGGCCATAGCCTCCATGCCATCGGGATCGATGCCGAATGCCGCGCTCGCGTGCAACGGCCGGCCTTCCAGCAGGGCGGCGATCGCCCGCATCAATGCCGTGTTGTGCACCCCGCCGCCACAGGCGATGACGTCGACGGCATCGGATGCATACCGTGCGATGGCGTCGGCTACCGAGCGCGCGCTGAGCGCCAGCAGCGTGGCCTGCACGTCTTCCGGCGGAAGGTCCGCCACGCGCGGATGCATGTCGAGCCATGCAAGGTGGAAATGTTCCCGCCCCGTACTCTTCGGCGGTGGCAATGCGAAATAGGCATCGTCCAGCAGTTCGGCAAGCAATGCGTCGTCGACGCGGCCAGAGGCGGCGAAGCGGCCATCACGGTCGAATGCCTCGCCGCGATGGCGCAGGCACCACGCGTCCATCAGGCCGTTCGCCGGGCCTGTGTCGAATCCGGTGACGTCGCCGTCGGCGGACAACCGGGTGACGTTGGCGATACCGCCAAGATTGAGTACCACGCGCGCACCGCGTTCGGGCCGCAGCACGGTGGCGTGGAAAGCCGGCACGAGCGGCGCGCCTTGCCCGCCCGCGGCGACATCGGCGCGGCGAAAATCGGCGACGGTGTCGATACCGGTGCGCTCGGCGATCACCGACGGATCGCCGATCTGCAAGGTAAAGGGAAGATCGCCGCCGGGCCGATGGCGGATCGTCTGTCCGTGCGAACCGATGGCGGCGACCTCGCCGGCGGCGATGCCCGCCTTATTGAGCACGGCGTTGGCGGCCTCCGCGAACGCAAGGCCGACGGCTACGTCCAACCGGCCGTATTCGTCGAGGTCGAGGCGGACTTCGTCTTGCGCGACGGCCAGTATCCGGCGTCGCAATGCCTCGCTCCACGGATGGGTGAGGCCGGCGACCAGCGCGGGGCGGCCGTCCGTGAAACGAACCAGCGCGGCGTCGATGCCGTCCGCGCTGGTTCCCGAAATGAGGCCGAGATAGAGGCCGTCCTTGCTGGCCGTCACGGCTTAGTCGTTGCCGGACTTGCCGGTGTCGGCGCGAGCAAGCTTGACGTTGCTGTCCACCTGGTTGAGGCGCGCAAGCTGCGGTCCCACCACTTCCTTCTTGAACTTCGCCAGCTGCGCAGCAGGCAGCGGTTCCGGCTTGGGCAGCGTGACCGTCTGCGGATCGCGCTGCACGTTGTTGACGCGGAATTCGTAATGCAGGTGCGGTCCGGTGGCGAGGCCCGTCATGCCCACGAAGCCGATGGTGCTGCCCTGGCTGACGCGCTGGCCGACGCGCAGGTTCGCGAAGCGCGACATGTGGCCATAGGCGGTGCTGATGGTGGCGTTGTGCTGGATGACGACGAAGTTGCCGTAGCCGTTCATCCAGCCGCGGAACTTGACGACGCCGTCGCCGGCGGCATGAATCGGCGTGCCGGTGGGCGCGGCATAGTCCACACCCTTGTGTGCGCGCATCTTGCCGAGGATCGGGTGCATGCGGCCCGCGCTGAACTGCGAGGAGATGCGCGTGAAGTCGACCGGAATGCGCAGGAACGAGCCAGCGAGCGGGCGGCCTTCTTCGCTGAAGTAGCCGGTCTTGCCGTCGCTGTTCTTGAAGCGGTACGCCGTATAGCGCTTGCCCTGGTTCACGAATTCCGCAGCGACGATGTCGCCTTCGCGCAGGAACGCGCCGTCGCTGTACACGTCGTCGTAGACGACGGTGAAGCTGTCGCCGACACGAAGATCCTGCACGAAGTCGATGTCGAACTTGAAGACCTCGGCGAGCTTCAACACCATCGCGTTGCTCATGCCGGCCTTGGAAGCAGCGCCGAACAGCGAGCTGTCGATCTCGCCGTGGGCGATGTGCTCGCGGCGCTGCACGTCGCGCTTCTGCACGGTGAGCTGCGGGGAGGCGCCGTCGAGACGCAGCGTGGCGATGCTGGCTTCGTCCTGGTCGAAACGCACGCCCTTGAGGACATGGTCGCCGCCAATGAGGAACTGGAATTCCTGGCCGGGATTGATGCGATGGAAGGCCTTGGTGCCGCCTGCGCCGTCGATGACGTGCTGCAGGTCGGTCATCGACAGGCCCTGCGCCAGGAAGATGTCCGCGAGCGTCTGCCCGGGCTGCACCTGCACCGACTGCCATTCCTCGACGGGAGCGATGGGCTTCACATTGGCGGGATCGATCTTCGGCACCGCGAGCGGCACCACGGCGTGGATCGTCGGGGCGGCGGCGATCACGGACTGCTTCTTCATCGCGCCCGCCCATGCGGGGATGACGAGCGCGGAAAGGATGACCAGAAGGAAGGCGGTGCCGGCGAGTATCCAGCGTTCGCGAGTCCAGCTCAGTGGTTCGGACGAGGCGTTACGACTGAAGGACCAGTGGGCGCGGGTGTCGTAGAAGTGCGAATGGCGGCGCTGCGCCTTGCGCCGGATGGCTTGCTTGCGGGCGCTGTGCGCGCCTCTGTTCTCAACACTCATTGTCTTTCTTGTACCCGCTCGCCCCGTGTTGTCGCGTACCATAACGGCCCTGTGCAAAGGCCGTCAACGCCTTTCCCATCAAGGCTTTGCATCCGTTCTTGCGGTTAACGCACAATTAACTCCACGACCCTTTCACACACATTCGTGAAGGTCGGCAGATCCAATCCACAGAGAGAGAACATGAACGAGCTGGAGCACGCCCTCGCCTCGATCGCCCGCGGGGCGGACGAGATCATCAAGAAGGAAGACCTCGAGGCGCGCCTCAAGCTCGGCCGGCCGTTGCGCATCAAGGCGGGCTTCGATCCCACCGCACCGGACCTGCACCTGGGCCACACGGTACTTCTCAACAAGATGCGCCAGTTCCAGGACCTGGGCCACCAGGTCATCTTCCTGATCGGCGACTTCACCGGCATGATCGGTGATCCCACGGGCAAGAACGTGACCCGCAAGCCGCTCACCCGCGAGGACGTGCTGGCCAACGCGGAAACCTACGCCGAGCAGGTCTACAAGGTGCTCGATCGCGAGAAGACCGAATTGCGCTTCAATTCCGAGTGGTTCGGCAAGATGGGCGCCGCCGACATGATCCGCCTGGCCGCGCAGCACACGGTGGCCCGCATGCTGGAGCGGGACGACTTCGCCAAGCGCTACAAGGCCGAGCAGCCCATCGCCATTCATGAGTTCCTGTATCCGCTGGTGCAGGGATACGACTCCGTGGCCCTCGAATGCGATGTCGAGCTGGGCGGCACCGACCAGAAGTTCAACCTGCTTATGGGCCGTGCCCTCCAGGAGCACCACGGCCAGCCGCCACAGATCGTGCTGACCATGCCGCTGCTGGAGGGCCTGGACGGCGTCAACAAGATGTCCAAGTCCCTGGGCAACTACATAGGCATCAACGAGCCGGCCATCGACATCGTGACGAAGACGATGAAGATCGGCGACGAGCTCATGTGGCGCTGGTTCGAGCTGCTGAGCTTCGAGGTCTCCCTGGACGAGCTGGCACGCATGAAGGCCGACATCGCCTCCGGTGCCCTGAATCCCCGCGACGCCAAGCTGCGCCTGGCCCGCGAGCTTGCCACCCGCTTCCACGACGCGGCGGCCGCGGAGCAGGCCATCGCAGGGTGGCACGCGGTGGTGCGTGGGGAAGGGGATACGTCGCTGCTTCCCTTGACCGATATCGCCGCGCCTGCCGAGGGGTTCCGCCTGGCGGCGCTCCTGACCGCCGCGGGTGTCACGCCCAGCAATTCGGAGGCGAACCGCAAGCTCAAGGAACGTGCGGTGCGGATCGACGGCGAAGTGGTGGAGGACGCCTCGCGCGTCTTCGTGGCCGGATTCGAGGGCGTGCTGCAGGTGGGCAAGCGAAACTTCGCGCGCATCCGCCTGATTTAACGCGGGTTTCAAAAAAAGTTCACAAAACCTCTTGCGGCGTTCTTAGGAATCCGTATTATTCGCCCTCCCGCAGCGGCCCACGTCGAACGACGAACGCTACGGCAGCTGTATCGCCACCGTCGCCCACCTCGAAAATAAGCATCACGAGGGTGTTGACGGACAGGAAAAACGATATAGAATGGGCGGCTCACCTCGGGACG